>DASVBE010000365.1:0-4026 GCA_036375995.1 Streptosporangiaceae bacterium
CCAGCGAGCCGGGGAACGTGATAACCCCCACCCGCGCCGTCATGCACGCAGGATACTGTGCTAGCCGCTCGCTCCGGGCCGCCGGAGAGGCGCTGCCTTCCCGCTGTGCTAGCTAGCCGCTCGCTGCGGGCCGCCGGCGGAGCCGGCCAGCGAGCGCAGGGCCGCGGCGCTGTTTTCCCGAACGAGCGACGCGGCGCGACGAAGGAGCGCCAAGGAGCGAGGAGGGAAGGCAGCGCCTCCCAGCGGCCCGTAGCGAGCCAGCAAGCACAGTATTCTGCCTGCATGACGGGCTGTTCGGGACGCTCATGACGGCGCGGGTGGGGGTTATCACGTTCCCCGGCTCGCTGGACGACCGGGACGCGGCCCGCGCGGTGCGCCTCGCCGGTGCCGAGGCGGTGCCGCTCTGGCACTCAGAAACCAGCCTGGCGGGCGTGGACGCGGTGATCCTGCCCGGCGGGTTCTCCTACGGGGACTATCTGCGCTGCGGGGCCATCGCCCGGTTCGCGCCGGTGATGACCGAGCTGGTCGCGGCGGCCGGGGCCGGGCTGCCGGTGCTCGGCATCTGCAACGGCTTCCAGATCCTGTGCGAGGCGCACCTGCTGCCCGGTGCGCTGACCCGCAACGCCGGGCGGCGGTTCATCAGCAAGCCGGTCGCGCTCCGGGTGGACAGCACCGCGACCGCGTGGACCAGCGGCTACCGGGAGGGCGAGCTGATCACCGCAGTGCTGAAGAGCGGCGAGGGCGCGTACGTGGCCAGCGCGCCGGTGCTGGCCGCGCTGGCGGCCGGTGACGGCGGGCAGGTGGTGCTGCGGTACGCCGGGGCGAACCAGAACGGGTCGGCGGACGCCATCGCCGGGGTGGCCAACGCGGCGGGCAACGTGGTCGGGCTGATGCCGCATCCCGAGCACGCGGTCGACGAGCTCACCGGGCCCGGGGCCGACGGCCTGGGCTTCTTCACCTCGGTCCTGCGCACCCTGGCGGCCGCGTGACCGGCCCCCCGGTGACTGGCCCGGCTGCTGCTGGCCCCGGGTCCGCTGGCCCCGGGTCTGCTGGTCCCGGGTTTGCTGGCCCGGACACCGTGGCCAGCGCGGCGGCCACGCCGGAGCGCCCGCAGCCGTACGCCGAGCTGGGCCTGACCGAGGCCGAGTACACCCGGATCCGCGGGATCCTCGGCCGCCGCCCGACCGACGCCGAGCTGGCCATCTACTCGGTGATGTGGAGCGAGCACTGCTCCTACAAGTCCTCCCGGGTGCACCTGCGGCAGTTCGCCGAGAAGGCCCCGCCGAGCGCGGCGCTGCTGGCCGGCATCGGGGCCAACGCCGGGGTGGTCGACATCGGCCAGGGCTACGCGGTCACCTTCAAGATCGAATCGCACAACCACCCGTCTTACGTGGAGCCGTTCCAGGGCGCGGCCACCGGAGTGGGCGGCATCGTCCGGGACATCCTGGCCATGGGCGCCCGGCCGGTGGCGGTGATGGACGCGCTCCGGTTCGGCCCGGCGGACGCGCCGGACACCCGCCGGGTGCTGCCCGGCGTGGTCAGCGGCATCTCGTTCTACGGCAACTGCCTGGGCCTGCCGAACATCGGCGGCGAGCTGTCGTTCGACCCCTGCTACGCGGGCAACCCGCTGGTCAACGCGCTGTGCGTGGGCGTGCTCCGGCACGGCGATCTGCAGGAGGCCAGGGCCAGCGAGCCCGGCCACCAGGTCGTGCTGCTCGGCTCGAAGACCGGCCCGGACGGCATCGGCGGGGCGTCCGTGCTGGCCAGCGCGTCGTTCGGCGGTAACGGCGAGGGCGCCAAGCGGCCCAGCGTGCAGGTCGGCGACCCGTTCATGGAGAAGCTGCTGATCGAGTGCTGCCTGGAGCTGTACGCGGCCGGGCTGGTCGCCGGGGTCCAGGACCTGGGTGCCGCCGGGGTGGCCTGCGCCACGACCGAGCTGGCCGCGGGCGGTGGCGCCGGGATGCGGGTCACCCTGGACCGGGTGCCGCTGCGGGACGCGGCGCTGGGCCCGGCCGAGATCCTGATGAGCGAGTCGCAAGAGCGGATGATGGCGATCGTCCCGCCCGGCAGCGTGCCGCGGTTCCTGGAGATCTGCGCCCGGTGGGAGGTGCCCGCCACGGTCATCGGCGAGGTCACCGGGACCGGCCGGCTGGAGATGACCTGGCGGGGCGAGCAGGTGGTGGACATCCCGCCGGGCAGCGCGGCCGACGACGGGCCGGTCTACCACCGGCCGCTGGAGCGCCCGGCCGGGCAGGACGCGCTGACCGCGGACGACCCGGCGGCGCTGCCCCGCCCGGCGGACGGGCCTGCCCTGCGGGCGGACGTGCTCGCGCTGATGGGCTCGGCGGAGGCGGCGGACAAGGCCTGGGTCACCGAGCAGTACGACAGCTACGTGCGCGGTGACACCGTGCTGTCCGCGCCGCAGGACGCCGGGCTGGTCCGGGTGGACTCCGGCACCCACCTGGGGCTGGCCCTGGCCACCGACGGCAACGGCCGGTACACGCTGCTCGACCCGTATGCGGGCGCGCAGCTGGCGCTGGCCGAGGCGTACCGGAACGTGGCCGCCACCGGCGCCCGGCCGCTGGCCGTGACCAACTGCCTCAACTTCGGGTCCCCTGAGGACCCGGCGGTGATGTGGCAGTTCGCCGCGGCGGTGCGCGGCCTGGCGGACGGCTGCGCGGCCCTGGGCGTGCCGGTGACCGGCGGCAATGTGAGCTTCTACAACCAGACCGGGTCGGCCGCGATTCACCCCACGCCGGTGGTCGGGGTCCTCGGCGTGCACGCCGACGTGCGGCAGCGGGTGCCGATCGGGTTCACGGTCAGCGGCGCCAGCCTGCTGCTGCTCGGCGAAACCCGGCTGGAGCTGGGCGGCTCGCTGTGGGCGCTGGCCCGGCACGGGCACACCGGCGGCCGGCCGCCCGCGGTGGACCTGGACGCCGAGCGGCGGCTGGCCACGCTGCTGGCCGACGCGGCCGCGGCCGGGCTGCTGGCGGCCGCGCACGACCTGTCTGACGGCGGCCTGGCGGTGGCGCTGGCCGAGTGCTGCCTGGCCGGGACGGTCGGCGCCGTGGTGGCCCTGCCCGCGTCCCCGGACGCGTTTACCAGCCTGTTCAGCGAGTCCGCGGCGCGGGCGGTGGTCGCGGTCCGGCCGGGCGCCGAGGACCGCGTGCGCGGCCTGTGCGCGGAGCACCAGGTGCCCGCCGCGGACGTGGGCCGGACCGGCGGGGACGCGCTGACGGTCAGCGGGCTGTTCCGCATCCCGCTGGCCGAGCTGGCCGCGGCGCACCGGGGCCCGCTGCCCAGCCTCTTCAGTTAGCACAGCTCAGCTAGCACAGCTCAGCTAGCACAGCTCAGCTAGCACAGCGTTCGGTTAGTCCCTGCTGGCTAATACGCGATCTGCATCCGGATGAGCTGGCCGGCCGGGCGGGACTTGTCGCACGGCTCCAGCCGCGCCGCGTGCTGGCTGGACGTGCCGTTCAGCGGGCCGCCCGAGTTGGCCAGGCAGCGGCCGTTCAGCTGGCTGCGCAGCTCCCAGTAGTACAGGCCGGTGCTCAGGAAGCCCAGCTGGACGCGGTGCCACCGCTGGGTCACGCCCAGGTCGCACTTGGCCAGGAAGACCGCGGCCAGGTTGTGCGCCGACGCGGTCAGGCACTGCCCGCTGGGCACGAAGATGTAGATGTAGCTGCCGTCGCTCATCTTGTCGGCGGTCCACCGCTCGAGCGTATGCTGCGTGCCGGGATCGAGCGCCGCGGTGAACAACAGCAGGCCCGCCTGGGAGTCCAGCATCTGGCGCAACGGGCGCTGGCTGTGCGGGGCGGCTGGGCGGGCACCGGAGGGCGAACCATGCCTCATGGAGCACGTCGTTGTCATCGTTTTCACTAATTTCATCGGGATTCCTCGGCAACAGGGCCCCTTGATCGGCCAAACTGCGGTATGGCACGCGCGCACAGCAGAGGTGCTGGGCCGCTGCGCGGTTCCTGGGCGCTGCGGGTCGGCGGCACGGCGCTGGTCATCGTGGCCGCGGCG
>DASVBE010000368.1:0-13547 GCA_036375995.1 Streptosporangiaceae bacterium
CTGGGCCGGCGGAGCAGCCACGGGGCCAGGATCGCCACCGCCAGGATCCCGGCCATGACCGCGGACTCCTGGTTGACCAGCACGCAGGCGCCCAGCACCACGCCGAGGATCAGGGCCGGGCGGCGGCCCGGCCGGCGGCGCAGCCGGACCGCGGCCTCGACGGTCAGCGGCAGGAACACGGTGCCCGCGACGATGTTCAGGTGGGCCCAGTCCTGCTCGGCCAGCATCGAGGACAGCCCGAAGAACGCGCCCGCCGCGATCGCCCCGGTCTGCGAGCGCAGCCACAGCCGGGCGCACCGGTACATCGCGTAGCAGAGCAGGCCCGGCATCAGGATCGTGAGCAGGCTGAACGTGAAGCTCGGGCCGAAGGCCACAGTGACCGGCGTGAACACCACGCCGAGCAGCGGCATCGTGGTCGAGAAGCCAAGCTGGGTGCCCACCGGCGCCGCCATGGCATGGGTCGACCACGGGCTGGCCAGGTGCACGACCTGGTGGGCGACCCACCACAGGTCCCACACGAAGGCGGCCACGTCCCTGGTCTCCGGCAGCCGGCCGGTGATGTAGGTGGCCCGCGGCCAGGTCAGCGCGATCCCGGCGGCCAGGTAGACGGTCAGCACGGCCAGGTGGGTGACCACCGGCCGGGCGGCGAACGCGGCCAGCCCGCGGCGGGGCCCCGGCGGCCCGCCCGCCGTCCCGGTGGTTTCCGTCACGTCAGCGCCCGGCGCTGCCCCCTCCGCCTCCGGGGCATCCGCGGCGTCCGGGGCATCCGCGGCGTCCGCCCGGTCCCCGGTCAGCGGCGCGCCGGTCTCCGGTACGTCGGTCTTTTCCGGCGCAGCGGCAGATCCGGCTCCGGCAGCGTCCAGCGTTCCCGCTGCCGCGGAGCCCAGCTGACCGCGTTTGCGGCCTGCTCGATCCATCAGCTCACCTTCTCCGCTCCTGGCGGACGGCGCGGCCCGCCCATGCTATCCGCCGGGTGTCATAAACCCGCCCGGACCGGTTAACGGCTGAATCACAAGCTGGCAATTGCGGTTTCCGGGGCCGTCAAGCCGGGCATCGAAGTGGCGCGGCCATGCTGTCAACCCTGGACCGACCAGGGTGCATCAGGCCCGTTTCCGCAGGCCAGCACTTCGGCGGTGGGCAAGGAGGTGGCGGACTCGACCGTTGTGCTGCTCCCGTGCCAGCCCGCCAGCGTAGCGGTCGCCCGGCACCGGATCACCCGGGAGATGCGCTCCGCCGGAACCATGGACGGCGCCATCGACGACGCCGCCCTCGTCGTCACCGAACTCCTGACCAACGCGATCCGGCACGCCAGCCCGCTGTCCGGGCGGTGGCTGCAGGTCACCTGGGACATGGAGAACGAGTCCGTCGAGATCGCGGTCAGCGACGGGGGCAGCACCACCCTGCCGCGGGCCAGCCGCCCGGCGCTGTCCGCGCTCGGCGGCCGGGGCCTGGAGATCGTCGAAACCCTGTCCCAGCGATGGGGCGTCCGCAGTGCCGGGCCCGGCACCACGGTATGGGCCATCCTGGCCGCGCCGGGCCTGCACGCCAACGGCCATCTCCCCGCGTAACATGCTCGTGACCAGCCCAGATGCGCAGCCAGCGGGCAAAGTGGTGATACTGCACCAGGGGATCTCCCGCGCGGGGGCGCCAGCGCTGACCGGTCTGACCGGGATGTCCGTGCTGCCCGGATCCCGGTTACCCAATGGCGTTGTCACACTGCATCCCGGCACCGGCCGGCTGGCCGCGTTATGTAGTCGTCTCGCCGGCACTGCCTGCGGGGCGGTAGGGTTCCGGACGTGGAGCTCAAGGTCTCACGCCGATCTCAAGGCGATCACGCGGTCATGTCGGTCGAGGGCGAACTCGACCTGTACACCGCGCCTCGCCTGCACACCGAGCTGACGGCGGCGCTGTCCGGTGACAACATCCCGTCCTGCCTGGTGGTCGACATGTCCGGGGTCGGGTTCTGTGATTCCACCGGGATGAACGTGCTGCTCGCCGCCCAGCGCCGGGCCCGGGAGCAGGGCGGCGACGTCCAGCTGGCCGGCCCGCGCCCGGCCGTCCGCAAGATTCTGCAGGTCACCGGCCTGGATACCGTGTTCACCGTGCACGACGACCCGGCCACGGTGGTCCCGCCCGCGGCGGGCTGACGCTCGTGGGCCGGGGCCCGCGCCCCCGGAACCGTAATCCTTGAATCAGGGGCCCGGGAGCCTGCTGCGGCTCACCTCTGGCCGCCGGATCTGCGCGGACGGCCTATTTCACTCCCGGCCCCGCATTAAGATCCCTTTCTATGCCGCTGACCGGTGATGTCGCCGTGATTATCCCGGCGAAAAACGAGGCCGACCGCATTCCCGCGACCGTCGCCGCGGCGGGCAAGCTGCCCGGGGTCGACCTGGTGGTCGTCGTGGACGACGGGTCCACCGACCAGACCGCGGTCATGGCCGAGCGGGCCGGCGGGACCGTGCTGCGGCACGCGCGCAACCGGGGCAAGGCCGCGGCGATGGAGTCCGGGGCCGAGGTGGTCCGGCTGCTGGAGGCCGGCACCGGCCTGCCACCGCGGCACCTGCTGTTCCTGGACGCCGACCTGGGCGACACCGCGATGGACGCCAGCCCGCTGATCGACCCGGTCCGCGCGGGCGAGGCCGACATGACCATCGCGGTGTTCATCGACCGGGTCAAGCGCGGCGGGCACGGCCTGGTCGTCGGGCTGTCCGGGGCCGGCATCGAGCGGGCCACCGGCTGGCGCCCGGCCCAGCCGCTGAACGGCCAGCGCTGCCTGACCAGGGAGGCGTTCGAGGCGGCCCGGCCGCTGGCCGCGGGCTGGGGCGCGGAGACCGGCCTGACCATCGACCTGTACCGCCGCGGCCTGCGGATCGTCGAGGTCGAGGTGCCGATGGCGCACCGGTCGACGGGGTCCGACTGGCGTGGTCAGCTGCACCGCGCCCGCCAGCTGGCCGACGTGGCGCGGGCGCTGGCCACGCGGGAGCCCGCGGTCCGCGCGGTGACCAGCCACCTGCCCGCCGGTGCCGCCGCGGCCAGCGCCGCGCGGCGGCCCGCTATCCGGGCGGTACGCCCGCCGCAGGGATGACCCCCCAGGCGGCCGGCCGTCTCGGGCTGGCGGCCAGCGCGGCCAGTTTCGCGCTGACGTTCGCCGTCGCCGTCGCCGGTCCGTCCCTGCTGGAACCCGCGCTGCCCGGTCCCGGCGGCCAGCCGCCCTGGTCGTTCGCGGGCCACCCGTCGCCGTACCTCATGGTTGCGCTGACCGCGGCCGCGGTTGCCTGCGGGACGGCCGGGCTGGCGCTGACCATCCGGGCCAGCCGGCGGGGCTGGGCGGTTTCTCCGCTGGCCGTGCTAGTGGCGGGCCTGGGGGCGGCGGTTCTGCTGGCGCTGGTCCCGCCGTTCGGGTCGGCCGACCATCTCAGCTACGCCGCCTACGGGCGGATGGTGACCACCGGCCACAACCCGTACACGACCACACCCGCGGCGCTGGCCCGGCTCGGCGACCCGGTGGCCAGGGCCGTCCAGGACTGGCGCCACAGCCCGTCGGTCTACGGCTCGCTGGCCACCGGCCTCCAGGCGCTGGCGTCGTGGATCGGCGGGACCTCGGCCCGCCTGACCGTCTTCGTGCAGTCCCTGCTCAACGTGGCCGCGTTCGGCGGCACGGCGCTGCTGCTGTACCGGGTGACCCGCGGCAACCGGGCCCGCCAGCTCAGGGCCGCGCTGCTGTGGGCCGCCAACCCGCTGCTGCTCCAGGTCCTCATCGCCGGCGCGCACGTCGACAGCCAGGCGGTCGTGTTCGTCATCGCCGCCGCCGTCACCTTCACCATGATTTTCAAGGGATACGGCAGCGGGGGCCGCGGTCCCGCCGCCAGCGCTGATGCCGGCGGCGCGGGCCACGGCCAGGCTGCGCGGCTGGCCCGGCCGCTGCTGGGCGGCGCCGGGGCCGGCGTGCTGATCGGCCTGGGCTTCGCGGTGAAGCTGACCATGGCCCTGGCCGGCCTCGGCCTGGCGCTGGCCTGCCTGGTGGCCTACCGCGCCGGCCGTGCCCGGTCGATGCGCCGGTCCCATCCCGGGGGCCCGGTGCCGGACGATGCGGCGTCGAACGGGGCGGGTGAACCCCGGCCGGCGATGCTGCTGGCTGTCCTCGTCGGGCTGGGCGCGGGGTTCGCGGTGACCGCGGGGGCGGCGATCGCGGTGTGGGGACCGTCCTCGCTGGACCCGGCGCTGCACGCGGGCAGCTACGTGTCGATCGGGTCGCCGTGGCGGGCGGTCAGGTCTGCGCTGCATCCGCTGACCGGCGAGGGGATCGCCGAGGACGTCGTCAAGACCGCGGCCGTGCTGGTCGGCATCGGGCTGTTCGTCCTGCTGGTCCGCGCGTTCCTGCACCCCCCGGCGCCCGGTCCGGACGGCGCGTCCGGCCTTCCCGTGATCCCGCTGCTGCCCGAACGCCCGGCCGGCGCCTCGTCTGCCCCGGCCCCGCCCGCCTCCGCGGCCCCGGCTGCGTCCGTCCCGGCGGCTCCGGGCGGAGCCGGGCCAGCGGCGCTGGCCGGGGTGGGCGGGCTGGGCTGGGCGCTGGTCCTGGCCGTGGCCGTGGCCTGGCTGTTCGCCTGGCCGTACGTGCTGCCCTGGTACGACAGCCTAGGCTGGGCGCTGCTCGCCGCGGCGCCGTGGTCGCGGCTGGACTGGCTGCTGCTGGCGCGGACGACCGCGCTGGCGGCGGGCTATCTGCCGGCCCGCGGGGTGGCCCTGCCGGCCGGGCTCGGCTGGCTGGAAACCGTGGTCAGGACCGCACTGACCCCGGCCGCGCTGCTCGTCATCCTGGTTCTGCTGGTGGTGCCGTTGTGGCGGGAGTGGCGCCCGCGGCCGGGGCTGGTGCTGGCCAGCGATCGCCCTGTAGCGGACCGGACCGCTCCGCGCGGCTGACATCATGAGGGGCATGTCTTTGCGGATTGCTTACTTCGGCCCGGCCGGGACGTTCACCGAGGCCGCCCTCCGTCGGCTCTACACCGAGGACCAGGCCGAGGCGGTGCCGTTCCCGACGATCATGGCGACGCTCGACGCGGTCCGCGAGGGCGTGACCGACCGGGGCGTGGTCCCGCTGGAGAACTCGGTCGAAGGCGCGGTCACCGCCACCCTGGACGAGCTGGCCAGAGGCCAGGCGCTGATCATCCGCACCGAGATCCACCTGCCGGTGGCGTTCGCGCTGCTCGGCCGGGAGGGCACGGACCTGGCCGGGATCAAGGTGGTCAGCGGCCACCCGCAGGCCCAGGCCCAGTGCCGCCAGTGGCTGAACGCGAACCTGCCGCACGCCGAGTGGCGGCCCGCATCGTCCAACGCCGAGGCCGCCCGGCAGGCCGCCGAGGGCCAGATCGACGGCGCGCTGGCCGGCGAGTTCGCCGCCAGCGTGTACGGGCTGGCCGTGCTGGCCCGCAACGTGCACGACCGCGCCACGGCGGTCACCCGGTTCGTCGAGGTCAGCCTGCCCGGCAAACCGCCCGCGCCGACCGGGACCGACCGCACCTCGGTGGTCGCGTTCCTGGCCGACGATCACCCGGGCGCGCTGATGGAGATCCTGACCCAGTTCGCCGCCCGCGGGGTCAACCTGACCAGGATCGAGTCCCGGCCTACCGGCGAGCGCCTGGGCAAATACTGTTTCTCGATCGACTGCGAGGGCCACATCTTCGACGCCCGCGTCGGCGAGGCCCTGATGGGCCTGCACCGGGTCTGCGGCGACGTCCGGTTCCTGGGCAGCTACCCGTGTGCCGACGAGCACGCCAGCACGACGGTCCTCCCCGGCACGACGGACGCCGAGTTCGCCCGCGCCGCCCAGTGGCTGCACGGCATCCGCTGACCCTTCCCGCTTACATGTTGTCTGCCGCCTGTGACTACATCGGCGCTGGGCAGCTCGAACGTCGGCTCGCCAGCCGGCCGGCCGGGCAACCGGGCAGCCGGCCGGGCAGCCGGCGCTGCGGCAGTGACGGCCGGGGATCAGCTCCAGCGGGCGAGCGGGACCAGCCCTACTGGTGCGCGCCCGGCTGATCGACGGGAACGACCGGCCACGCGGTCTGGCGCGTCTGCTTGCCCGACCGCGGAGTGCATCCTGGCCGCGGCCATCGCTGACGACGTGCGGGCCGGGGTGCGCATCATCGACATCGTCAGCGCCGGCCAGCAGGCCGACGGTGGCACCCAGGTGGCTGCCCCCAGCCAGACCGGCCGCGTCGAGGTCGTCAAGATCGAGAACAAGGGCAAGGCTTCCGCCGCCCCGGATCCGGATCACCGACGAGATACCGTTCCATGATCGCGGAGGATGGCGGGGGCTGGAGCACCCGCCATCCTCCGCGATCATGAAGTCGCGGGCCGCCGGCTCAGAGCCGGGCGGTCCACTCGATGACCATCCGGCGAGGCGCAGTGCTGGGCTGGCCATCGATTTCGGATCTGGGATGCAACCCCCCGCGGTGCGAAATCCTCCGTGATCACGGGGGCAGGTGGACCAGTGCGCTGGGGCGCGGCCCCTCGCCCCGCGGCTGGCCGCCATCAGCGCCGCGACCGGGCTCCGTAAGCCGTACGGCAGCCGCGAGGCCCCAGTCGCCGGGCCGGAACCGCTGGTTATGCGGCCGCCGGGCTGGCCGCGATCACCGCCTGAGCGGCAGCGCTGACCCGCCTGGCGTGGCGATCGGCGATTACAGGTACGGACCGGACCGGGAGTCTTCCTGGCCGGGCTGGCCGGGCATGCCGGGCATCATTCCCGGGCCCGGGGTGACGCCCGGCGGCAGCGCGCGGCGCATCTGCTCGAGCTGGGCCCGGGCCGCCATCTGCTGGGCAAACAGTGTGGTCTGGATGCCGTGGAACAGGCCTTCCAGCCAGCCGACCAGCTGAGCCTGGGCCACGCGCAGCTCGGGTTCGCTGGGCACGCTCTCGTCGTCGAAGGGCAGCGAGAGCCGCTCCAGCTCCTCGATCAGCTCGGGGGCCAGGCCATCCTCAAGTTCCTTGATCGAGCTCTTGTGGATCTGCTTCAGCCGGGCCCGGCTCTTCTCGTCCAGCGGCGCAGCCCTGACCTCTTCCAGCAGCTGGCGGATCATGCTGCCCACCCGCATGACCTTGGCGGGCTGCTCGACCATCTCGGTCACCGGCCGCTCGCTGGCTTCCTGAACCGCGTCAGCCTCGATGGTGGCGCCGTCCGGTCCGACAATCACCACCCTGCCCTGCTGCTCCGGCTCAGAGTTCGTCTGATCGCTCATGCCCCTAGTCTGCCGGTGCCGGGGTATTGCTGCAGCCCGCCCCCGCCCATCGGTGACCCGCGCGCTGTATCTCCCTCATCTGGTGCCGCAAGTGGCGAACGAGCTAAATGGGGCTCATGTGATGATCGTTTGCGTAATTAATCGCTCACCGGGTGTGCCATCTGTAATCGTCTGTCCTACGCTCGGCTGTAGTAGACGCCTATACCGCCGGTTGCGCCGTTGCGCCTGCGACGTGAGGAGAACCAGCAGTTTTGGCTGATGAGGCAGCAGGCCAGCCCCCCGCACCCACCCCGGACGGACCCGCCGGCGACGGCAACGCCCCCGCCGACCAGCCTGCTGGCCCGGCCACGTCCCGCCCGCCGGACTCAGCGCCCGCGGCCCCCCATCCCGCTCCGTCGGACCAGCCCGCCGAGGCCCGCGCCTACGGCGAACCCGATCCGGCAACCAGCGAACCCGATCCGGTGGCCGGCGAACCGGGCGGCAGGCTGGCCCGGACGGCCGGCGAACCCGGTCCAGCGGCCGGCGGACCCGATCGGGCGGCTGGCGGACCGGCCTGGATGTCCGGCGAGCCGGGCCGTGGGGACGGCGGACTGGCCCCGGCAGCCCACGAGCCCGGTCCGGTGGCTGGCGGACCCGGTCCGGTATCCGGTGAGCCGGGCCGCGGGGTCGGCGGCCGACCCGATCCGGCGTCCGGCGGGTCCGATCCGGCGGCTGGCGGATCGGCCTGGGCGGCCGGAGAACCGGATCGCGGGGGCGGAGAACCGGGTCGTGAGGGCGACGGGCTGGCCCGGGCGGCTGGCGGATCGGCCTGGGTGTCCGGTGAATCTGGCGGTGGGGTCGGTGGGCTGGCCGGGGCGTCCGGCGAGCCTGGTCCGGCGGCTGGCGGACCGGACCGGGCGGCCAGCGAAGGCGATCCGGCGGCCGGCGAGCCAGGTGGCGGGCTGGCCCGGGCGGCTGGCGGGCCCGGTCCGGCGGCTGGCGGATCGGCCTGGGCGGCCGGAGAACCGGGTCGTGAGGGCGGCGGGCTGGCCCGGGCGGCGGGCGAATCCGATCTGGCGGTCGGCGAATCCGGCCTGACCACGCCGGTGCCGTATGACCCAGCCGGGGAGGAGCCCGCGGACGTGGGGCCTGGCGGCGGGTCTGGTGGGCAGCAGGACGCGGCCGGGTCGCCGCCCGCCGGGATCCCGGCCGGCGGATACCCCGGGACCGAGCGGGATCTGCCCGAGCGGTTCGAGCCGCTGCACTCGGAACTGCTGCCCGGCCTGGATCCGGGGCCGGGGACCGGGCCTGCCGAGCCGCCGGGACCGGCCGGACCTGACCCGGTGACCTACGGGCCCGAGTCGTACGGCGCGCCGACCAGCTATGCCCCGGCCGGTGATGGCGGACCGGCGACCGACGATCTGCGCGACCCTTACCTGTACGGGCCGTCGTACTACCCGCCGGACCCTTACGGTGCTGCCGAGCCTTACGAGGCGGACGATCCCTACGACCCGGCCGACCCCTACGGGTCGACCGACCTGTACGGCCCGGCCGAGCCGGGCCACGAGACCGGCCCTGACGATGCGGCCGAGCCGGGCCGCGAGGCTCTCCCGGCCCAGGAGGCTGGCCTGGGCCGCGGGCCCGGCCGCGGCGCCGGCCCTTACCTGCCGCGCGAGGCGCCGAGCGCGCGGAGCGTGTTCCGCGCCCCCGCTGCCGTACAGCATGATTTTCCGCCCGCATCGGTGCGGGAGCCGAAACCGCCACCGGAAGCGCCTACGGCCGCTCGCGTGGCGGAACCGGCGCCGCCGCCGGCCGGGCCGCCGCCGGCCGGCACTGACAGCCTGACGCCGGAGTTCCTGCTGCCGGCCCGGCGGCGGGCGCCTGCGCCGGGCTGGCGCCGGATCCTGTACCAGGCCAGCGGCGGGCTGATCCGGGTGTCCGCGTCCGCGGCCGAACAGCGGCGGCAGGACATGATGGCCCGGGTGCGCACGCCGGTCGCGGGCGGCCATCACCGGGTCGCCGTGCTCAGCCTCAAGGGCGGCGTCGGCAAGACCACGACCACGGTCGGGCTGGGCGCGACGCTCGCGTCGCTGCGCGGCGACCGGGTCATCGCGGTCGACGCCAACCCGGACCGTGGCACGCTGTCCGACAAGGTCCACCTGGAGACCGCGGCCACCGTGCGTGACCTGCTGAACGAGCGTGGCCAGATCGAGCGGTACGCGGACGTGCGCGCGTTCACCTCGCAGTCGAGCAGCCGGCTCGAGGTGCTGGCCTCGGACCGGGACCCGACCGTGTCGGTGGCGTTCAGCGAGAACGACTACTGCGAAGTGGCCCGGGTGCTCGAGCACTACTACTCGATCTGCATCACCGACTGCGGGACCGGGCTGCTGCACTCGGCGATGGCCGGTGTGCTGCGGCTGGCTGACCAGATCGTCCTGGTCAGCTCACCGTCGGTGGACGGCGCGCGGAGCGCGAGCGCGACGCTGGACTGGCTGGCCGCGCATGCCTACGGCGACCTGGTCCAGAACGCGGTCGTGGTGCTGTCGGTTATCCGGCCTGGCAGCCGCAGTACGGTCGACCTGGACCGGCTGGAGCAGCACTTCGCGGCTCGCTGCCGGGCGGTGACCAGGATCCCGTTCGACTCGCACCTGGAAGAGGGCGCCGAGCTGGAGCTTGACCAGCTCAGCCGGGGCACCGCGGACGCCTACCTGGCCCTGGCCGCACTGGTCGGGGACGGGCTGGCCACCTCCCGCCGGGCTGAGCTGTCACCTGGGCCGGCTTAGATACGCGCTGAGATACGCACTTAGCCGTGCGAGACCGGCCTGCTCAGGCGAGACTAGGAGGAGCGGGTCCGGGCCTGAGCACAGCCGGGCGGATCGCAGCGGTGGGGGGAATCGGACTTCGGCGCGCTACGTGAGCGCCGCTTGGTCAGCTCCGGGCCGGAAAGGTGAGGCAGGAAGCACTGTGGAAGACACGTGGGGAAGCCGGGAACTCCCGGTGCTGAGCGCGGCCGTCGCGCTGCTCGAAGAGAGCTACATGGTGACCGTGAGCGACATCGCGGAGAAGACCGGGCTGGAGCTGTCCGCCGTGTCGCGTTCGCTCGAGGCCATGGACCCGACGTACGTCGACTTCCGCAAGACCGAGACCGGCGGGGACCCGCGCTTCTGGTACGTGAACAAGGTCACCCCGGCCGCGCGTGAGGAGGTCGGGCAGTGGCCGGCGCCGGCCAAGCTGATCGACCGGCTGGCGGCCGCCTTCAGCGACGCGGCGAGCCGCGAGCCGGACCCGGTCCGGCGGGACCAGTTGCGTCATGCCGGTGCGCTGCTCGGCGGTCCGGTCCGTGATGTCGCCGTGCAAGTCGCGGCCAACGTGATGGCGCGGTCGGCCTGGATCAGCTGACCGGCCGGCGCGAGCCAGCGGGCGCCGGGCGGCTAGTGCTTGATGGCCGTTAGGTAGGCGAGCGCCCGGCGTTCCTGGCCGGTTCCGGTCTCGACGAGCGGGCGCAGGTGCGCGGTGAACTCGGTGATCTCCGCGGCGGTCAGCGCCTGGTCCATCGCTTCGGCCATCGTCGGGATCTTCGGGTTGCCGGACATGGCGAGGAATCGGTCCCAGGGGACGGGGGGTTTGGTGTTCTTGACGCAGACCTGGAGCTCGAGACCGACCTCGTCGAACCCGGCCTGCTCGGCCAGCCGGACCAGGTCCCGTTCGTCGAAATCGGTCATCGGGTCGGTGTCCGGCGGCTGGTACGAGTCGTAGCGGGCGATGACCTTCGCGGCGATGGCGCGGACCGGGCGGGTGTCGTAGCCGGCGAACCTTTCCGGGTCGCGGCCGGACATCAGGACGTTGATCGGCTCGAACAGGCTGACCCGTCCGCCGGGGCGCAGCACGCGGAGGAATTCGGCGAAGGCGGCGGCCTTGTCCTTGACGTAGATCAGGACGGAGCGGGTCGTGACGACGTCGGCTGACTGGTCGGCGATGCCCTCGAGCGCGTCGGCCGAGGCGAGCACGAATGCGCAGCGGGCGGCCAGGCCTTCGTGGGTGGCGGCGGTGCGGCAGTGGTCGAGCAGGTCCGCCGAGATGTCGGAGAAGATGACCCGGCCCTCCGGGCCCAGGCGCTCCAGCGCCCCGAACGCGATCATCCCGTCGCCGGTGCCCACGTCGAGGAGGGTGTCGCCGGCGCGGAGCCGGGCTTTGCCGAGGACGGTGTCGCGGATGGGGTAGAGGAAGCCGGTGAGCTCGCGCTCACGGAAGGCGGCGTCACCCCCGAAACGCGTGTCCAGGAGCCACCGGTGCCACCGGTCGGTGTTTTGCGCCACGCGTGTCATTCTGCTCTCCGGCCGCGTGTGGGGCGCGGCTGGCTGTGGCTGGGTGGCCTAGCCTTCGGCTATGCAGCCCAACCGCTCGATCCCGTCCTCGCCGGTGGTGCCGGTGCTGATCTACCCGGACGTGCGAGCCGCGGTCGCCTGGCTGACCGGGGCGTTCGGCTTCGCCGAGCGGCTGCGGATCGGGGAAGACCACCGATCGCAGATGCGCGCGGGGGACGGTGATGTGATCATCGGGGATGTCCGGCATGACCGGCGGCCGCCCCGGGAGGGCGAGTCGACGCACCAGGTCATGGTGCGGGTGGATGACGCCCGGGCGCACTGTGAGCGGGCGCGGGCGTACGGGGCCGTGATTCTTATGGAGCCGACGGACTTTGAGTACGGCGAGCGCCAGTATGCGGTTGAGGATCTGGCCGGGCATCAGTGGACGTTCTCCCAGACGCTGCGGGACGTGGCGCCGGAGGAATGGGGAGGGGACGACGTCGTCCTGCTGGAGTGAATGGCGGGGAGCTTGCGCCGGCGCTGGGCTGCGGCGAGGTGTGAGACGGTAGGACCGCCCCCCGTCACCAGGCCGGAGGCGCGCTCACCAGGACTGGCCGCTGGGATGCCGGAGCAGTGCCGCGCCTGGGTGCCTTCCCCGGTCTGGCGGATTACTGGGGTGCAGGTGGAGCTGCGCCGGGCTGGGCGGGGCGGGCTCGTTGGTGTGTGCCTGCTCTCCGCAGGCTCCACCCGCGTGCGATGGTGCTAGCTGCTCGGTCATCCGGCCCCGGGTTGTCCGGACCGCCCGGCGCGTGCGTCATCGGCAGTTCCCGAGCTGTCCTTGGTGATGTGAGGGCCGACAGGGCGAGCGCTGCGGCCGGTGGGATGGTTACCAGCATGGGCAGCTGGTAGCGCCACGAGAACTGGTAGAGGTCGGCCGCGAGCAGCAACCCCAGCCCGGCGCTGAGCCAGAGCAGGCAGGCCAGTTGCTGACCCGAGTGCCGCGCCCGGCCGACCCCAAGGCCCGCCACGAGCGCGAGGATCATGCAGGCGAGCAGGACCGGGCCGGGTGTGTAACCAACGGAAAGCTGGTAGCGGCGCAGCAGCCGGGCCAGCGGACGGTTGATCACCGGGCCGTGGCCCTCCCACTGGTGAAACACCGACAGGCTGGGGTGGGTGAAGTAGAGCGGGAACACGGTCTGGAACTGCCACCGCTGGACCGGCAACTCGCCCGGCTTATGGTCTCGGCGCCAGCTCAGAAACGGCCGCATCAGCGACCTGCTCACCGAGCCGGCGACGGGCAGTGGTTGCTGCAGGACCGCCCGTTTGACGAAGTCGTTGACCACTTGGCGGGTTGTCTTGCCGGGGGGTGGCCGGTAGGTCACGAGCGGGCTGGTCGTTCCCAGCGCATAACCCTGGATGAGTGATCCGCCGAGCGGCTTGACCGCGCCCTTCGGTGGGCACAGCGGCCGCTCATACGACGGCAAGGACAGCCGGGTGCAGGTCACAGAGGCCGCCACCCGTGCGTAGAGCCCTTTCGAGACTCTCCCCGACGGCACGGTGAAGGTGCCGTTGACGACGTCGTTATAGGCGGCGTAGCCGATCACCGGCAGGACGAAGGCCGCCAGCAGGGCTGCGGCTGTCACTAAACGCGGGACGAACCGGTGTCCTGCGGCCAGCAGACAATACAGCAGCCCGGCCAGCACCAGCGATAGGCCGACGTAACGCGTGAGCCCTGCCGCCGCGAACATCACCCCTGCGGCCGCCGCCGTCACCGGGTTCGGCCGTGGGCGCCATAGCAGCAGAGCGATCCCGAGCACCACGAAGAACAGGAACAACGCTTCGGACATCACCATCTGCTCGATGAGCAACTGCAGGCCGTCGAACAGCACGGGAGCGGTAGCCAGGGCAGCCATCCATGGCTTGACGCCACGGCGCAGTAGGACGGCATAGATCAGCCCGGCAATGCCGAGCCCGAGCAGATGGTTGAACACTGCGAGCACAGCCAGGTCGTGGACTGCCCCCACCAGAA
>DASVBE010000372.1:0-57767 GCA_036375995.1 Streptosporangiaceae bacterium
GCGGCGGCTATGGTCGCCGAACGGCCCGGGATCGCCGTCCCCGGCCCGGGCGACGACGGCCAGGGCCAGCTCGCGCACCGGACGTTGCCCCGCTGGGAGGCCTTGCGGAGCAGGTCAAAGGCCTCTTCCGGGCCGCATCCGGTCTGCGCCATGACGATCCCCTTGGCCTGCTCGATCACCGGCAGGCTGGCCAGCCGGGCCTCGAGCCGGGCGTAGGCGCTGTCGTGCAGCACCGCCCGCTGCGACCGGCCGGCCTGGATGTCCTGCCGGGTGGCCTGGAGCCGGGCTATCGAGCCGGCCAGGACCTGCATCAACTCCTCCAGCCGGGCCTGCGCGCGCAGGACCCGCTGGGACAAGGCGGTCGCCCGGTCGCCGGCCCGCTCCGTCATGCCCCTCACGATAACGCCGGGACCGCGCATTTTGCCGCTCTGGCCCGGCATGCCGCCAGGTCAGCCGGGCGGATTATGATCATCAGGGCAATGACGCATACCAACGATGGAGGACCCCGGTGGCCCAGAACCTCCTGCTGCACGGCGCCGCGCTGGCCGACGGAACCGGGCCGGAGCTGCAGACTCAGGTCAGCGTCCTGGTGGCGGGGGGCGAGGTGGCCGGGATCTTCCACGGTGAGGTGCCCGGGGAAGCCCGGGACTCCGCCGAGGTGATCGACGCCAGCGGGGCCACGATCGTGCCATCGTTCGTGGACTGCCACAGCCATCTGACCTTGCCGGGCGGGGCGCACTGGATCGACCGGGGCGCCGACCCGACCGCTGAGCTGGAGAAGGCCGCCGAGCGCAACGCGGCACTGCTGGTGGCATCCGGGGTCCGGTGGGTCAGGGACGTGGGCTCGCCGCGGCGGGCGGACACCCCGGACGGGCGGGAGCGGGCCCTCGCGCTGTCCCTGCGCGACCAGTGGCAGGGCCGGCCGGACTTCCCCTACATCCGCGCCGCGGGCACCTGGCTGACCAAGGCCGGCAGCCTGCCGGCCGGGCTGGCCGTCGAGGCGGCCGACGCGGACGCGCTGCTGGCCGCCGCGCTCGGCCAGCTGGACGACGGCGCTGACCTGATCAAGCTCTACCTGGATGGCCCGGACGCCGGCGTGGCCCCCTGGTCCGCCGGCGAGGTCCGGCGGGTGGTGGACGCGGTCCATGCCCGCGGCGCGACCGTGGCCGCGCACGGCACCGGCCTGGCCAACTGCAAGCTGGCCGCCGAGTCCGCGGTGGACACCCTGGAGCACGGGTTCACCATCGACGCCGACGTGGCCCGGCTGCTGGCGGAGAACCGGGTCACCGTAGTCTCCACGCTGTCCGTGCTGCGGTCCTGGCAGGGCTTCGCGACCACCACCACCGTGGACCGGTTCACCACCGGGGACGGCATCAAGCGCACCGCGGAGCTGCGGGAGACCGCCGAGGCCAGCGTCAGGGCCGCGCACGCCGCGGGGGTTCCGATCGCCGCGGGCAGCGACTTCGGTGGCGGCTCGGTCCGCGCCGGGCACCTGGCCTGGGAGGTCGAGTGCCTGGTCGACGCCGGCTTGGAGCCCTGGGAGGCGCTCGGCGCGGCCACCTGGCGCGGCGGCGATGTCCTCGGCGACGCGCGCGCCGGGCGCATCGCGGTCGGCGACCCGGCCCACTTCACCGTGGTCCACGGCGACCCGCTGACCGAACCAGCCGCCCTCTGGCGCGTCTGGCACGTCCAGTAGAACGGCCCTGACCTCTGCCGGGGGCCGGTTGCGGCCGGTGGGCATGGACACCGGGTTCGGCGCCCTGGCGCGGCGGCTGCACCCGGCCGAGCTGGCGGACCTGCTGAAGGATCCGGGCCGGGCCGGGCGCAGCGCCGGCTGCCGGTATCGCCACAGCCTGCGTTGCTGTCGTTGCGATCATGGCCGCCGCCGCGCTTAGCGCCGCCATCCCTGGCTGGTTCGGCGTCAGCTAAGGCTGGCGTGACGGACCGCGCCGGGGGCTCAGGCTGAGCCGCCGATGGCTGACAGTGGCTGGGTGATGCGCTCGCCGGACCCGTCGCGGCGGCCGGTGGGGGGCGGCAGCTCGACCGGGGTGCCGGCGTCCGTCGCTCCCCGCGCCGGGCCGGCCCCGGCCCAGGCCAGGACCAGCGCGTCCTCGCCCTTGAGGAAGCGGTGGCACCGCACGCCGCCGGTGGCCCGGCCCTTGGGCGGGAACTCCGCGTAGGCCGACACCTTGACCGTGGCCGCGGTGGTGCCGGGCAGCGCCCCGGACCGGCCCGCGACCGTGACCACCTCGGCCGTGGAGTTATCCGGGTCGACCGCGCCGAACCAGACCACGCTGGCCCGCGCCGACAGCCGGATGCCGGCCATGCCGCCGGCCGCCCGGCCCTGCGGCCGCACCGAGGTGGCGCCGAACCGCAGCAGCTGCGCGTCGCTGGTGATGAACACCAGGTCCAGCGCGTCGCTGGCCAGCTGTACCGCGCCGACCACCCGGTCGCCGTCCTTCAGCGAGATGACCTCGAAGTCGGTGGCGCTGCCCGGGTAGTCCGGCGCCACCCGCTTGACCACCCCGGACGCGGTACCCAGCGCCAGGCCGGCCCCGGCCGCGTCAGCCGCGACGATGGCTACCACGGTCTCGCCCGGCTCGGTGCCGATGAACTCGCCGATCGGCGCGCCGCCGGCCAGGCCGGGGGAGTGCGCGCTGGGCGGAAGGGCGGGCAGCTCGAGCACGCTGAGCCGGATCAGCCGGCCCAGCGAGGTGACCACGCCGACGGTGCCGCGCGCGGTGGCCGGCACCGCCGACACGATCGCGTCGTGCGCGGACCTCGGCCCGGCCTCGGCGGGGCCCGCCTGGTCGCCGGCGCCCGCGGGAAGATCCCGTATCCCTTCCGGATCCTCAGCGAACAGCGTGCCCTCGGGCGCCGCGCCGGCGGCCACCGCGGCAGCCGTAGCAGCGGTCCTGGCCAGCAGGCCAGCCGAGGACAGCAGCACGGTGCAGGGATCGTCGGCAACCTCCAGGGGCACCGCGGCGGACCTGGTCGCCGTGCCGCTGGCCTCCAGCAGCACCGTGCGCCGCGGCGTGCCGAACCGCTTGGCCACCTCGGCCAGCTCGGACGAGACCAGCTCGCGCAGCGCCGTCTCGGACTCCAGGATCGCGGTCAGCTCGGCGATCTCGGCCCGCAGCTGCTCGCCCTCGCGCTCCAGCTCGAGCTTGTCGTACCTGGTCAGCCGGCGCAGGGGAGTGTCGAGGATGTACTGGGCCTGGACCTGGGACAGGTCGAACACCGCCATCAGCCGCTCGCGCGCGGCGGCCGCGTCGTCGCTGGTGCGGATGACCTGGATGACCTCGTCGATGTTCAGCAGGGCGATGATCAGGCCGTCGACCAGGTGCAGCCGGTCCTGGCGGCGGGTGCGGCGGTACTCGGTCCGGCGGCGGACCACGTCGATCCGGTGGTCGACGTAGATCTGCAGCAGCTCGCGCAGGCCGAGCAGCCGCGGCTGCCCGTCCACCAGCGCGACGTTGTTGATGCCGAACGTCTCCTCCATCGGCGTCAGCCGGTACAGCTCGTCCAGCACCGCCTCGGGCACGAACCCGCTGCGCAGCTCGATGACCAGCTGCAGCCCGTGGTGCCGGTCGGTGAGGTCCTTCAGGTCCGCGATCCCGTTCAGCTTCTTGGCCTGGACCAGGTCCTTGATCCGGGAGATGACCTTCTCCGGCCCGACGCCGTAGGGCAGCTCGGTGATCACCAGGCCGGTCTTACGGGGGGTGAGCTTCTCCACCCGCGCGGTGGCCCGGGTGCGGAACGTGCCCCGCCCGGTGGCGTACGCGTCCCTGATGCCGTCCAGGCCGGCGATCTTGCCGCCGGTGGGCAGGTCCGGGCCGGGAACGAAGCGCATCAGCGCGTCCAGGTCCGCGTCGGGATACCGGATCAGGTGCCGGGCGGCGGCGATGACCTCGCCCAGGTTGTGCGGGGCCATGCTGGTGGCCATCCCGACCGCGATCCCGGCCGCGCCGTTGACCAGCAGGTTCGGCAGGCCCGCGGGAAGCACGTCGGGCTGCTGCTCGGTGCCGTCGTAGTTCGGCACGAACTCGACCGTGTCCTCGTCCAGCGACGCGGTCATCTCCAGGGCCGCCGCGGCCAGCCGGGCCTCGGTGTACCGCATGGCGGCCGGGGCGTCGTCGAGCGAGCCGAAGTTGCCGTGCCCGTCGATCAGCGGCAGCCGCATCGCGGACGGCTGTGCCATCCGGACCAGCGCGTCGTAGATGGCCGTGTCCCCGTGCGGGTGCAGCCGCCCCATCACCTCGCCGACCACGCGGGCGCACTTGACGTGCGGGCGGTCGGGCCGCAGGCCCATCTGGTTCATCTGGTAGAGGATCCGGCGCTGCACCGGCTTGAGGCCGTCCCGTGCGTCCGGCAGGGCGCGCTGGTAGATGACCGAGTAGGCGTACTCGAGGTAGCTGCCCCGCATCTCCTCGGTCACATCGATGTCGACGATGTTTTCCTCGAAGTCCTCGGGCGGCGGGGTTGTCGTGGTGCGTCTGGCCATGACCGACATTGTGCCGTCACCTACTGACGTGCGGGGCCAGGCCGCACCCGGCGCGCCGGGCTCAGCTGACCGAGAACCCGCCGTCCACGCAGATCATCTGCCCGGTGACGTACGCGCTGGCCGGGCTGGCCAGGAACACCGCGGCGCCGGCGAAGTCCGCGGGCAGCCCGTTGCGGCCGACCTGGGTCCTGGCCTCCAGCGCGGCGACCCGGACCGGGTCGGCGGACACCTCAGCGGTCAGCGGGGTGATCACGAACCCGGGGGCCAGCGCGTTGGCGCAGACCCCGTGCCGGGCCCAGGCCTCGGACTGGGACCGGGTCAGCGCGGCCAGCCCGCCCTTCGACGCGCCGTACCCGCCGCTGTTGCCGAACGCCCGGTGGGCCTGCTGGCTGGTGATGTTGATGATCCGGCCCCAGCCGCGGGCCGCCATCCGCGGCGCGAACGCCTGGCCGAGCAGGAACGGCGCGGTCAGGTTGGCCTCGATGGTCTGGTCCCAGGCGGCGGCGGTCAGCTCACCCATGGGCGGCCGCAGGTTGACCGCGGCCGCGTTGACCAGGATGTCCGGCTCGCCGAACCGGGCGGTGACCTCGCCTGCGGCGGAGGTGAGCGCGGCCCGGTCCGCGGCGTCCGCGCTGACCCAGCCGGCCGCGGGGATCCGGGACGCCGCCGCGTCCAGCCGCGCCTTGTCGCGGGCCAGCAGCACGACCCGGGCCCCGGCCCCGGCCAGCGCCACCGCAATGCCCTCGCCGATGCCGGAACTGCCCCCGGTGACCAGCGCCAGCCGGCCATCCAGCGAGAACAAACTACTGAGGTAATCAGGAACAGAAGCCACGGCCGGTGAGCCTAACGAGGGCTCACCGCGCCCGGTCAGCCAGCCCTCCGCCGGCGGAGCCGGCAGGGCGAGCGCCGGTGCCGCCGGCGCTGTTTTCCTGACGAGCGATGAGGCGCGACGAAGGAGCGCCGAGGGAGCGAGGAGGGAAGGCAGCGCCTTCCAGCGGCCCGGCGCTCGCCAAAATCACAGCGCGGGGCGGGCGCCGACCATGCCGAGCGCCTGAGCGGCCAGCCGGCAGCCGGCCGACAGGGCCTCGTGCGGCGGCTTCTTGTCCAGCCAGGCGGGCAGGAAGCCGGCACAGAACGCGTCGCCCGCGCCGGTGCCGTCGATCACCCGCTCGATCGGCGGGGCAGGCACCCGGACCGGGTCAGGGCGCCCGTTGGCGTAGAACTGTGCGCCGTCCGGGCCGAGCTTCAGCACGACCTGCGGATACCACGCGTTCAGCACCCGGGCGGCCTGCTCCGGGTCGTCCCGGCCGGTGATCACCTGGGCCTGGGCGCCGTTCACGAACAGCAGCGTCGCGCCGTTCGACAGCTGCAGGAAGGGCTCGGCCCCGACCCGCTCGAGCGGGGCGGCCGACGCGCCGTCCACCGAGATCGACATGCCCGCCCGGCGGCCGAGGTCGAAGGCGGCCAGCGCGGCGTTCCTTGACCGCTCGTTGAGCAGCGTGTACCCGGACACGTGCAGGTGGCTGCCGGGCACGAACAGGTCCTGCGGCAGGTCGTCGGGGGACAGCGCGGAGTTCGCGCCCGGGTCGGACATCATCGTGTGGTCGCCCTTGTGGGTGACCATCACCACGCAGGTCCCGGTCGGCCGCTCAGGGTCCATCACCAGCCGGGCGTCGACGCCGTAGCCCATCAGCTCCATGTCGCGGTTGCGGCCGGCGATGTCGGCACCGCGGCGGCCGACGAACGCCACCTCGCAGCCGTCGACGGCCAGCCAGGCCGCGATGTTCGCACCGGAGCCGCCGCCGTGCATGGTCACCGTGGCCGGGGTGTCACTGCCCTTGGCCAGCGGCAGGTGAGCATGCGCGACCGTGTCCGTCATGAGGTCGCCAACGACGACAACGCGCGTCATGTGCCGCCACCACCCTTGTTCCCGGGGCTGGCCGGAAGCCCCGCGCTGCGCGCGCAGGCTCAGCCGCTAATCGTAGAACTTAACAGGTTCGCGGCGTTCCGCTCGTGCCGTTCGCGACCGGAATCCGGGTTGGGCGGTAATTACCGTCCGGCCGGCGGCCGGTTTGGCCGCCTGATCGCGCACCGTCACCCCGGCAGCGTGAGCACCCGGCCCGCCACGACCAGCACGGCTTCCTCGGATTCTGCCGCCAGCCGCTGGTTCAGCAGGCCGAGCTGGTCGCGGAACAACCGCCCGGCGGCGGTGGCGGGGATCACGCCGCTGCCCGCCTCGTCACTGACCGCGACGACCCGGCCCGGGGCCTGCCGCCACGCGCTCACCAGTTCGTCCACCGCGGCGGCGACCCGGCCCGCCCAGCCGGGCCGCGGCGCGGGCTGGTCCCAGCAGCCGCTCTGGTCGAGCACCGCCGTCAGCCAGGTTCCGGCCCCGTCCCAGAGGATCGCCGGGTTTTCCGGATTACGGAGGGCACGGGCCGCATCCCGGGTCTCGGCCGTCGCCCAGTGGGCGGGCCGCCGGGCCTGGTGCGCGGCGACCCGCCGGGCCCAGTCCGGGTCGGCGCCCGGGTCGGGCACCGGCCCGGTGGCCAGGTAGGTCACGGCCGGCTCGGCGGCCAGCCGCAGCTCGGCCTCGGCCGACTTGCCGGACCGGGCGCCGCCGAGGACCAGCGTGCGGCCCGGGAGCGGCGCGGGCCCCGGGGCCGGGGCGGGGCCCGGCCCGCCCGCGGTCAGCCGGGCGCCGTCAGCGGGCGCGGTCGCGCCCCACAGCGCGCAGCGCCTGGCCAGTTCGGCTTCCGAGCTGATCCGGTCGTCCGTGAACCATGCGGCGGCCTGCGCGCCGGGGGCGATCAGCCCGCGCCGGGCCAGCTCGCCGAGCTGGAACGGGTGCCCGGCCAGATCGAGCAGCAGCACGCCGTACGGCGCGGCGCCGTCCGGCGGCACCGGGACCGCGCCCGGGCCCGCGGCGGCCAGCAGCCGGCCGCCGTCCGGCGCGGTCACCTCCCAGCCGCCGGGCAGCGCGCTGACCTGGTAGCCAGGCGGCGCCCCGGCAGGCGCGGGCCCGTCCGGGCCGATCCGCACGACGCCGTCCACAAGGGCCTGGGCAGGCCGCCGGGACCGCCCGGCCGCCCGGCCGCGCCCGCAGCAGGCGCACCGGCAGCCCGGCCGCGGCCAGCCCTCCGGGCCTGCCGTGCCCGCCAGCTCAACGTCCATGGCAGCGGAGTCCAGCACGGCCGCCGGCCCCGGTCAACGACGGGGCCCTCCGTAGTGGACTAGTGTCGTCAGCCGGGCCGGGCCCGCCGGGCAGGCCCAGGGACCGGAACGGCGCGCAGGGGAAGGACGCCGCAGTGACCTGGAGCTGGCAGCTGGAGCAGCAGGACGGAACCGTGCTGGCGTCCCGTGGCCTGCCGAAGGAGACCTTCGGCAGCCAGGGCGACGCGGAGAGCTGGATCGGTGAGCACTGGCGCAGCCTGCTGGACGCAGGCGTGGACCAGGTCACCCTGCTGGACGACGGCGAGAAGGTGTACGGCCCGATGAGCCTGCACCCGGCCGGCTGACGGCTTCCCGGCCCTAACCGGCCACGCGGGCTTAGCCGGCCCGCTTCCTGGTCTGGCTCGGGGGCACCCCGAAGGCCTCGCGGTAATACGCGGCGAACCGGCTCGAGCTGGAGAAACCCCAGCGGACCGAGACGGCGGTGACGGTCGGCCCGGCCGGCCCGGCGGCCAGCAGGTCCCGGTGCGCCCGATCCAGCCGGACCTGGCGCAGGTAGCCCAGCGGCGTGACGCCGAGCTCACGGCGGAAGGCCAGCTGGACGGCACGGATGCTGACGCCCGCGGCCGCCGCGATGTCCGCCGCGCTCAGGTCGGCCCCGGCGTTCTCCTCGATGAACTCGATGGCCCGGTTCAGCGTGCCGCGGCCGGCGTCGTGGTGGTCGCCCCGGGCCGGCTCGGCGGCTGCGGTGTTCGGGAAGGTGCTCAGGGCGGTGGCCGCCAGCAGCCGGGCGGCGCTGCTGGTGACCAGCGGCTGGTCGCTGGCTGCCCGGGGGCCGGCCATGAGCTCCCAGGCAAAGTCCAGGGTGGCCCGCAGGCGCTGGGCGGCGGCCGCCGAGCTGGCGGTCATGCTGGTGAACCGGACCGGGGCCGGGGCCCGGTTGGGCAGCCCGTCCGCGACCTGGTCCAGCAGGGACGCCCCGAAGCTGACCGTGCGCATGAGGGCACTTTCGGAACGGCCCGAGTAGGCCTGGCCCGGCTGCTTCAGCAGGGCCACGTCGCCCGGGCCGAACACGGCCGCCTGGCCCGCGGTCTGCCGCCGGAGCGCGCCCGCCACGACGTAGCCGATCAGCACCCGGTCGGCTGGAGCGGCGTAGTAGTCCAGGTCCATGCGCAGGTCGCTCTGGATCAGCCGGAGCGGCCCAGTGGCCAGACCGGACAGCCGGACCAGAGTGATCTTGTCCGGGGTCCTGATCCGGGCCGGGCCGTAGACCCGGGTCATGAAGTCGCGGGCCTCGTCGAGATCGGTGGTCTCGAGGTGGAACCGGTACGGCAGTTCGCCGGTGCCCGTGCTGGGGCCCGGGCTGATGCTGGTGCTGTTGGCCGGGAGCAGGTCGGCAGAATCCACCAGGCTGGTCACTGCGCTCACCTCCGGGCGGAACATGACCCGCGTTCCCAGGGCGATGCACCGTTGCCAGGCAGCCCAAGGAATGCGGCTGGCTTGACAACCGTGACGCCCTCAGTATGCCCCGCCGCCGGAAGTTATTCGGCCACCGGGCATAATTCCCGGTCAGGGGCGGCGCGGCGGGCTGACGGTGCGCCCCGGGTCGGTCTGGATGACCGGGCCCAGGATGCCGTCGATCCGCTCCAGGATGTCCGCGCCGAGCTTGACCCCGGACGCGCCGGCGTTGTCCCTGACCTGCTCGGGCCGGGTGGCGCCGACGATGGCCGCGGACACGTTGGGGTTCTGCAGGGTCCACGCGATCGCCAGCTGGGCCATGCTCAGGCCGGCGTCGGCGGCGACCGGGGCCAGTTCCTGGACCCGGGTCAGGATCTCGTCGGTCAGGTAGCCGCTGATGAAGTTGGACCCGGACGGGTCGGTGGCCCGGGACCCGGCCGGCCGCTCCGCGCCCGGCTTGTACTTGCCGGCCAGCACGCCCTGGGCGATCGGCGACCAGACGACCTGGCCGATGCCCTCGCGCTCGCACAGCGGCACGACCTCGGCCTCGATGACCCGCCAGATCATGTTGTACTGCGGCTGGCTGGACACGATCCGGTCCAGGCCCATCCCGGCGGCGATCTTCAGCGCCGCGGCGATCTCCTCGGCCCGCCACTCGGACACCCCGATGTACAGCACCTTGCCCTGCCGGACCAGGTCGTCGAAGGCCCGGAGAGTCTCCTCCAGTGGCGTCTCGTGGTCGAACCGGTGCGCCTGGTACAGGTCGATGTAGTCGGTCTGCAGGCGGCGCAGCGAGGCGTGCGCGGACTCCATGATGTGCTTGCGGGACAGCCCGCGGTCGTTCACGCCAGGACCGGTCGGCCAGAACACCTTGGTGAAGATCTCGACCGACTCGCGGCGCACCCCGTGCAGGGCCCGGCCGAGCACCGCCTCGGCCTTGGTGCCCGCGTACACGTCCGCGGTGTCGAAGCTGGTGATGCCCACGTCCAGGGCCGCGGCCACGCACGCCTTGGCCGCGTCCTCCTCGACCTGCGAGCCGTGCGTAATCCAGTTGCCGTAGGCGATCTCACTGACCTTCAGGCCGCTGCGGCCGAGATGACGGTGTTCCATGCCGCCGACCCTAACGTCCGGCTGCGGGCAGGCCCGGGCCAGGCCGGCCGCCCGCCGGTCCGCCCGCCCGCGTCAGACCTGGTCGCCGGCCTTGACCCGCGGCTTGGGCGTGCGCAGCGCCCGGATCTGCATGGCGCGCAGCGCGGAGTACACGGTCAGGCCCTTGGTCCGCTCGCCGGGGAACCGCTGGGCGGCCAGCTTGCGCACCTGGCGGCCGAGGAGCATCGCCTCGATCAGCATGACAAAGATCACGGCGAGCACGACGTAGTCCACGATCGTGCGCAGCGAGGGGATGAACAGCAGCACCACCAGCGCGCCGACGATGTACATGTAGAACTCGCTGACCCGGCGGCGGGAGTCGACGACGTCCCTGGCCAGCGCGCGGACCGGGCCGCGGTCCTTGGCCGGCAGGGCCCAGTTCTCGCCGCGCCGCATGGCCTCGTACCGCTTGGTCCGCTCGGCCCGGCCCTGGGACCGGGACTGGGCCACCGCGGCCTTGCGGTCGGCCGGGGCCGAGTAGGGCTGCCGGCGGCGCTTCTCCGCCTCGCTCCGCTTGGGCGTGGGCCGGCCCTTGGCCGCGGTCACGTTGCGGGGGACGGCCCCGGGGGCCTCGTCCTCGCCGCTGGCCTGGTCAGCCGCGTCAGCCGCCGGTACGTCGGTGAGCTGCGCGCTGCGTCGCTTGAACACGCCCACAGCCTACCGGGATAGTCCATTGCGGAGACTAGGACATGTCGTGCCGGTCTTGGTCGCCGCGCAGCAGGCCAAAGACCGGTGCGGCATGTCCTAGGCTCGGCAGTGCAGAAATGGGCGTCCTGCCCGGCCAGGCCGGGCCGCAGTCTGCTGGATGACGCTTGCCAGCGCCACGCGTAGGCTGTGACCCAGACCACTGGCCGGTAATGTCCGCGGTCGTGCAGCAAGCCCGGAGTCGCGGCGCAGACCGCGCTGCGCGTCAGCGGTCTCATATCTGACGAAGGGGATGGTCGCGCCTATGAGCGTGATGAAGCGGGTCACGATGATCTTCCGGGCCAAGGCCGACAAGGCCCTGGACAAGATGGAAGATCCACGGGAGACCCTGGACTACTCCTATAAGCAGCAGCTCGAGCTGCTGCAGAAGGTCCGCCGCGGGGTGGCGGACGTGGCAACCTCGCGCAAGCGCCTGGAGCTGCAGATGAACCAGCTCCAGCAGTCCCAGACCCGGCTGGACAAGCAGGCCAGGGACGCGCTGTCGGCGGGCCGGGAGGACCTCGCTCGCGAGGCGCTCACCCGCAAGTCCAGCATCAGCACCCAGCTTTCCGACCTGGAGACGCAGTACACCAATCTCCAGGGCGAGGAAGAGAAGCTGACCCTGGCCTCGCAGCGGCTGCAGGCCAAGGTGGACTCGTTCCGCACCAGGAAGGAGACCATCAAGGCGACCTACACCGCGGCCGAGGCGCAGACCCGGATCAACGAGGCGTTCACCGGCATCTCCGAGGAGATGGGCGACGTCGGGCTGGCCATCCAGCGGGCCGAGGACAAGACCGAGCAGATGAAGGCCCGGGCCGGCGCGATCGACGAGCTGATGGCGTCGGGCGCGCTGGACGACGTGGTGTCCGGCTCGCGCGACGACATCCAGGCCGAGCTGGACCGGATGGGCAGCAACCGGGACGTGGATCTCGAGCTGGAGCAGATGAAGGCCGAGCTGACCGGGGGCAGCGCGCCCAAGGAGCTGGAGGGCTCCGCAGGCCAGGCCGGCGCCGCGCCGGCCGGTGCGCAGCCCGCCGAGCAGCCGCAAGCGGGTGACGGAGCATGATCGTCCGCATCCTGGGGCAGGGCCAGCTGGCCATCGACCCCGCGGCCGCGGACGAGCTGAACGCGCTGGACGCCAAGGTCGAGGCGGCCATCAACGGCGGCGACGAGGAGGTCTTCAGGGCCGCGTTCTGCACTCTGCTGGGCCGGATCCGCGAGCTCGGCAAGCCGCTCGACGACGCCGCGCTGGAGCCGTCCGACCTGATCCTGCCGGACGAGGACGCCACTATCGAGGACGTCCGCAAGCTGCTCTCGGACGAAGGGCTGATTCCCGGCTGAAAGCCCGCTGAGCGTCGGCTGGCAGGTACCTGAGGGCCTGCCAGCGCGGGAACGTGTCCCGCCCGCCCGACGTTGATTCAGGTAGGCGAGCCAGGCCTGGCTGGCCTAGCCGGCGGATCGCACCGGGCGGTCCGCCCGGTGCGCTTCAATGGTCTGACGGGGCCGCGGCAAGCGGCCCGGACGGGAAACGGAGGCGCCGCAATGGCGCACACCCGATACGCCACCGACCGGGGGCTGATCGCGCGGATGGGCGCGACCATGTTCCTCATCGGGCTGGTCTTCGTCGCCTTCATCGCCGCGCTGGTGTACCTGCTCGGCGCATTCTCCAACATCAGCACCGGCGGGATCGTGTTCCTGGCCGTGGCGGCGGCGCTGGTGATAAGCCTGGGCTCCTACTTCTGGTCGGACAAGATCGCGCTGTCCACCTCCGGCGCCCGGCTGGTCACCCCGCAGGACGGGCCCCAGGCCGCGGAGCTGCACGGGATCATCGACCGGCTGTGCGCGCTCGCCGACATGCCCAAGCCGCGGGTGGCGATCGCGCCGACCGACATGCCCAACGCGTTCGCCACCGGCCGCAATAGCAAGGTCGCGGTGGTCTGCGCCACCGAGGGCCTGCTGCGCCGGCTCGAGCCCGAGGAAGTCGAGGCCGTGCTGGCGCACGAGATGTCGCACGTGGCGCACAAGGACGTCGCGGTGATGACGATCGCGTCGTTCCTCGGCATCATCGCCGCCCTGGTCGTCCGGTTCGCGTTCTACTCCGAGCTGTTCGGCGGCGACCGCCGCGGCGGCAACAACAACGGCAACAACCAGAGCGCGCTGCCGGTGATCCTCATCGTGATGGCGGTCGGCATGGTCGTGTACGCGATCAGCTTCCTGCTCATCCGCATGCTGTCGCGCTACCGGGAGCTGGCCGCGGACCGGGCCGGGGCGCTGCTCACCGGCAAGCCCTCGGCACTGGCCAGCGCGCTGCAGAAGGTCACCGGGGACATGGCCCGCATCCCGACCAGGGACCTGCGTGCCGCGGAGCCGCTGAACGCGTTCTACTTCGCGCCCGCGTTCGCCAAGCGCGGCGCGATGATCACGCTGTCCGGGCTGTTCTCCACGCACCCGTCGCTGGAGCGGCGGCTGGAGGAGCTGGCCAAGATCTCCCGGCAGCTCAGCCAGTAACCGCGAGTACCGGCCGTCCCGGGCCCCGGGGCGGCCCCGAGCCAGGGAGAGCTGCTGGTGGGGTTCCTCGACACGATCCTGGGCCGGACCAAGCCGGTCGCGCCCAATCTCGATGCGCTGTTCGGGCTGCCCACCGCCGCGCTCACCCTGCAGGCCTCGATGGACGTGCAGCCGACCGGGACCGGCTCGGTCTGCTTCCGCGCGGCCGAGGGCCGGGCCTTCAGCGACATCGAGAAGGAAGTCACCGACCTGCTCAGCATGGGCGCGGGCAAGGCGCGGCCGGAGCTGAGCCAGGACTCCTACGGCTTCACCTGGCTGGTCTGCCAGCACCCTGAGGACGACCTGGAGGGCCTGGTCACCGACCTGCACGCGGTGAACAGCTCGCTGGAAGCGGGCGGCTTCGGCCCGCTGCTGCTGTGCACGCTGGTGGGCTTCCGCAGCCCGGCCGGGCAGCGCCTGGGGCTGGTCTACCTGTACAAGCGGGGCACGTTCTACCCGTTCGCGCCGGCCGGCGGCGAGCGCCGGGACAGCGCGCTCGAAATGCAGGTCCGCGGCGCGGTGGGCAGCGACCTGAAGATCGAATCCGACCTGAGCCGGTGGTTCCCGGTGTGGGGCGCGCCCGGGCTGTGATCCCAGCCGGCGGGCCGGAAACCCGGCCGCGTGGTCGGGGAATGCGGGCCCGGGGCATATCGTTGGGAGTGCACATCAGGCCGGCCGGGAACCCGGCGGCCGTCAACGCGCGGGAGCAGACTGAGATGACCGTTCAGGACGAGACGACCTCGCAGGAGGGCATCAACCTCACGGCCAAGGCAGCGGGCAAGGTCAGCAGCCTCCTCGAGCAGGAGGGCCGCGACGACCTGCGGCTGCGGATTGCCGTGCAGCCCGGGGGCTGCTCAGGCCTGCGCTACCAGCTGTATTTCGACGAGCGCCAGGCCGACGGTGACATCGTGCGTGAGTTCAGCGGGGTGGCGGTGGTCACGGACAAGATGAGCGCCCCGTACCTCAGCGGCGCCACCATCGACTTCGTGGACACGATTGAGAAGCAGGGCTTCACCATCGACAACCCGAACGCCACCGGGTCCTGCGCCTGCGGCGACTCCTTCCACTGATTGCCCCCTCTGACCTGCACATAGGTATCGCCGCGACGCACCCGCTGCGGCCGCCGGAGATAGGCGGCCGCGGCGCCGGGCTGCCCGGTAGCCTGTGCACCCCAGGGAAACCGCCGAGAAGGGCCGCCTGCCGTGCGCATTGCCGTTACCGGGTCGATTGCGACCGATCACCTGATGACCTTCCCCGGCCGGTTCGCCGAGCAGCTCGTCGCCGGGAAGCTGGACAAGGTCGCCCTGTCCTTCCTCGTCGACAAGCTGGTTATCCGCCGCGGCGGGGTGGCCGCGAACATCGCGTTCGGGATGGGCTTGCTGGGCCTGCGGCCGTTCCTGGTCGGCACGGTCGGGCCGGACTTCACCGACTACCGGCGCTGGCTGGAGGACCACGGCGTGGACACCCGGGCCGTGGGGGAGTCCGCCGATCATCACACCGCCCGCTTTGTCGGCACCACCGACCAGGACATGAACCAGATCGCCTCGTTCTACCCCGGGGCGATGAGCGAGGACATCGGCATTGACCTGGGCGAGACCGCCCGCGCGGCCGGCGGCTACGACCTGGTGCTGATCGGCGCCAGCGACCCGGACGCGATGATCAGGTACACCGACCAGTGCCGCCAGCACGGGCTGCCGTTCGCCGCGGACACCTCGTGGCAGCTGGCCCGCCTGGACGGCGAGCAGGTCTGCGGGCTGATGGACGGCGCGGACTACCTGTTCTGCAACGAGTACGAGGCCTCGCTGACCGAGCAGAAGACCGGCTGGTCACACGAGGAAGTGGTGGACCATGTGGGCGTGCGGGTCACCACGCTGGGCGGCGACGGCGCCCGGGTGGACCGGGCCGGGCACGAGCCGATCATGGTGCCGCCCATCCCGGACGCTGTCCCGGTGGAGCCGACCGGGGCCGGTGACGCCTTCCGGTCCGGCTTCCTGGCCGCGGTGGCCTGGGGGCTGTCCCTGGAGCGCGCCGCCCAGCTGGGCAACCTGACCGCGGTGCACGCGCTGGAGACCTCCGGGCCGCAGGAGTACGAGCTGAAGCCCGCCGCGGTGGCCGAGCGGCTGACCGCCGCCTACGGCGCCGAGGCGGCCGCCGACATCAGCCGCTACCTGTCCTAGTCAGGCCCGCTGCGCCGGCGGCTCAGTAACGGCGGCGGATGTGGATGGCCCAGCCGGCCGGCTGGACGTCGGTGGTGGCCACCCAGTCGTGTGACTTCATCCCGCACCAGGACGGGATGTCGGTCTTCGCGGCCGGGTCGTCGGCCAGCACGGTGACCACCGCGCCGACCGGGACCTCGCCGATGCGCTGGGCCAGCCAGATGATCGGGATCGGGCACTTGCGCCCGAGGGCGTCGATGACCAGGGCAGGAGCGGGCAGTTCCGGCTCCGCGCCGTCCGGCGGCGGGGGAGTTTCCGTGCAGCCGGGCGGCTGGGCGGCCGGATGGCGCCGGTTCGCGGAGCGGCTCAGCCCGCCGAAACGGCGAGTCGAGCGCATCGCGTCACCTCCTGACCAGGGCCCTGCCGGACCCGCCTGGTGCCGATACCCGCTCGTAACGTTCCGTAATACATCTGCAGGGGTATCTGCTACGACGAGAATGCCACAACGTGCGCCCGCGCGGGTCGGCGCCGTCAGCGCCGCACAGCTGACCTGGGTCCGGGGGACACACACGGGTAGTTGGCGGGGTCGCTGAGGCGCGCCGGCCGGTGCGCGGTACTGTTTTCCACGACAAGCTGTAGGACGAGCAAATACCGGCCAGTGGAGCCGGGTGTCATCCGCTGGGAAGGCCATCTGTGAGTCCCATCCGCAGCGCGCCACATCAGGCTGGCGCCGAAGACCCGGGGAGCGCGGCAGGCCGCGCGGCCCGGCTGCGCCGCTGGGCGCCGCGGGCCGTGCTGGCCGCTGTTCTCCTCCTGGTCACGACCGGGTGCAAGTCGACCACGCTCACCCGGCTCGGCCTGCCGCCCTCGGTGACCAAGCAGGGCGACGTCGTCATCAACCTGTGGCAGGGTTCCTGGATCGCGGCCTGGATCGTCGGCGCCGTGGTCTGGGGCCTGATCATCTGGGCGGTGCTGTTCCACCGCAAGCGCGGCGACCGGATCCCGCACCAGGTGCGGTACAACCTGCCGATCGAGTTCCTGTACACGGTCGTGCCGTTCATCATGGTCGGGGTGCTGTTCTACTTCACCGCCCGGGACGAGAACTTCATCAACAGGGTGTCCGCCCACCCCGACGTGGTCGTGAACGTCAGGGGCTTCCAGTGGAGCTGGGAGTTCGACTACCCGCAGTACAAGGTGGCGGGCTCGCAGACCGGCTACGTGACCGAGCTGGGCCAGATGTGGCCGGGCAAGCTGCCGCTGATGGAGATCCCGGTCGGCAAGACCGTGCAGTTCAACCTGTCCTCGGTTGACGTCGTCCACGCGTTCTGGGTCGATGCGTTCGAGTTCAAGCGCGACCTGCTGCCTGACCACCCGAACCAGTTCGAGATCACGGCCACCAAGACCGGGACGTTCACCGGGCACTGCTCCGAACTGTGCGGTCTGTACCACAGCCGGATGCTGTTCACGCTGAAGATCGTGACCCCGGAGCAGTTCCAGCAGTGGATTACCCAGCAGCAGAACCAGCAGCTCGCGTCTGGGGGAGTTCAGTGACCGCCATCCACCCGCCGGTCCCCGGCACATCGGGCACGCCGTCCCCGGCACCGCGTCAGGCCAGCTACAAGAAGGGCTCGCTGCTCGCGGACTGGCTGTCCTCGACCGACCACAAGGTCATCGGGCACCTGTACCTGATCACCTCGTTCATCTTCTTCCTGATCGCCGGCGTGATGGCCATGATCATCCGCGCCCAGCTGCTGGGCCCGGATCAGCACCTGGTGTCGGATCAGCAGTACAACGAGCTGTTCACCATGCACGGCACGATCATGCTGCTGCTGTTCGCGACGCCGCTGTTCGTCGGGTTCGCGAACGAGATCATGCCGCTGCAGATCGGCGCGCCGGACGTGGCGTTCCCCCGGCTGAACCTGCTCAGCTACTACATGTTCACGTTCGGCGGGATAATCCTGGTCCTGTCCTTCCTGACCCCGGGCGGGGCGGCGGCCTTCGGCTGGTACGCCTACGCGCCGCTGACCAGCGCGGTGAACTCGCCGGGCATCGGCGGGGACATGTGGATCATGGGCCTGGTGCTGTCCGGGCTCGGCACGATCCTGGGCGGGGTCAACTTCGTCACGACGATCATCTGCATGCGCGCGCCGGGCATGACCATGTTCCGGATGCCGATCTTCACCTGGAACATCCTGCTGACCAGCCTGCTGGTGCTGCTGGCCTTCCCGGTGCTGGCCGCCGCGCTGCTGGTGCTGGAGATCGACCGCAAGCTCGGCGCCCAGGTGTTCAGCGCGGCCAGCGGTGGGGCGATCCTGTGGCAGCACCTGTTCTGGTTCTTCGGCCATCCCGAGGTCTACATCCTGGCGCTGCCGTTCTTCGGCATCGCCACCGAAGTCATCCCGGTGTTCAGCCGCAAGCCGCTGTTCGGCTACAAGACGCTGATCGCGGCGACGATCGCGATCGCGGGCCTGTCGATGACCGTGTGGGCGCACCACATGTTCACCACCGGCGCGGTGCTGCTGCCGTTCTTCTCGTTCATGACGTTCCTGATCGCGGTGCCCACCGGGGTGAAGTTCTTCAACTGGGTGGGCACGATCTGGCGCGGCCAGCTCACGTTCGAGCCGGCCATGCTGTTCATCCTCGGGTTCCTGGTCGTGTTCCTGTTCGGCGGGCTGACCGGGGTCATCCTGGCCTCGCCGCCGCTGGACTTCGCGGTCAGCGACTCGTACTTCGTGGTCGCGCACTTCCACTACGTGCTGTTCGGCACGGTGGTGTTCTGCATGTTCGGCGGGTTCTACTTCTGGTGGCCCAAGTTCACCGGCAAGATCCTGAACAGCACGCTGGGCAAGTGGCACTTCTGGGCGGTGTTCATCGGGTTCAACATGACGTTCCTGGTGCAGCACTGGATCGGCGTGGAAGGCATGCCGCGGCGCATCGCCAACTACCCGGACCTGCCCGGCAACGTGACCACGCTGAACCAGATCTCCTCGATCGGATCGTTCATCCTGGGCGCGTCCACGCTGATCTTCATCTGGAACGTGTACATCACCTGGAAGCACGGCGAGCCGGTGACCGAGGACGACCCGTGGGGCTTCGCGAACTCGCTGGAGTGGGCCACGTCCTGCCCGCCGCCGCGGCACAACTTCACCTCGATCCCGCGGATCAGGTCCGAGCGCCCCGCGTTCGACCTGCACTACCCGCACATCAAGGCCGGGCGGGACCGGGCTCTCGAGCACCGCAAGCAGTCCATCGGAGGCCCTAGTGAGCACTAGCGGGGCCAGCGGCCGCGCCAGAGTGACAGGAGTGACGCGATGAAGGTCGAGGGATATCTGTTCCTTGGCTGCGCGGTGTTCTTCGGTGGCGCGGACGTCGTCTACTGGAACCTGTCCGGCGACCCGACGGGCACCACCGCGCTCGCGCTGTCCGTCGCGCTGGCCTTCCTGACCGGCTTCTACCTGCTGTTCACCGGCCGCCGGCTGCCCCAGCGGCCGGAGGACAACCTCAGCGGCGAGATCGAGCAGGGCACCGGCGAGCTGGGCTTCTTCAGCCCGCACAGCTGGTGGCCGCTGTTCCTGGGCCTGTCCGCCGGGCTGGCCGCGGTGGGCTTCGCGGTCGGCTGGTGGCTGTTCCTGGTGGGCGCGTGCTTCACCGTGCTCAGCGCGATCGGCTTCGTGTTCGAGTACTACCGCGGGAACTACGCGCACTGAGCGCGGCGCGCTGATGGACGTCTGGGAGGCCCTGTACACGACCAGGGCGATGCGCCGGGTGCGGACCGACCCGATCCCGCTGGCCGTGCAGGAGCGGATCCTGGACGCCGCGGTGCGCGCGCCGAGCGGCGGCAACACCCAGGACTGGCGGTTCCTGCTGGTCGACGACCCGGCGGTGAAGGCCCGGCTGGCGCCGCTGTACGCGGACAGCATCCGGCAGCTGTGGCAGACGGCGTACCGGGCGCGGCTCGAGGCGGCGCGGGCGACCCCGTCCGACCCGGCCAGCGTGTCGTTCCTGAAGGTGCAGGCCTCGGCGCAGTGGCTGGCGGACCACTTCGCGGACGTGCCGCTGTACCTGTTCGCGTTCAGCCGCGACAGCAGCGGCGGGTCGATCTTCCCGGCGGTGTGGTCGGCGCAACTGGCCGCCCGGGCGCAGGGGGTCGGCAGCGCGCTGACCTCGGTGCTCGGCCACTTCCACCCGGCGGAGACGCTGGAGATCCTGGGCGTTCCCGAGGGCAAGGGCTGGCAGATGGCCTGCTGCGTGTCGTTCGGGTACCCGACCGGGCGGTGGGGAGTGGCGCCCCGGCGTCCCGCTCATGAGGTCACCTTCCGGAACGCCTGGGGCACCGATCCAGGGCTGAGCGCCGCCGGGCCGCTCTGGCCGGATTCACCCGCTTCCTGAGCCAGCCAGTCGGTCCCGTCCGGTATCTATAGTTCAGGATCCCCTGATCTAGGAGCCGGCGTGGACTTTGTGCTGGTCGGCCATGTGCGGGGCATGCACCAGGGCCAGCCCGTGGAGCTCGGCCGCCGGCCGGAACGGTGCCTGCCCGGCTTACTGCTGATCGAGGCCGGCCGGCCCGTCAGCCCGGACCGGCTGGCCGAGCTGCTCTGGGACGGGTTCCGGGTGCACACCTCGATCGCCTTCGTCCGCAGCCAGCAGGGCCACCTGGCCGACGCCCATCAGGCCCGCGCCCGGCTGGACGGACCATGAGCGGACAGGACCGGCGGTGGAACCACAACACCCACTACTACCCGCTGGTCCTGGCCGCGGTTCCGGACGGCTGCCGGCGGGCGCTGGACGTGGGCTGCGGGGAGGGCATGCTGGCCCGTGAGCTGGCCGTCCGCGTGCCGGAGGTGGTGGGGATCGACGAGCATGAGCCCAGCATCGCGCTGGCCCGCGAGCAGGGGCCCGGGGGCCGGGTCGAGTACGTGCTCGGGGACTTCCTCGGTTACCCGTTCCCGGCCGCGTCGTTCGACCTGATCAGCTGCGTGGCGGCGCTGCATCACATGGACCCGGCGGCGGCGCTGACCCGGATGTCGGGCCTCCTGGCTCCCGGCGGCACGCTGGTGGTCAGCGGCGTGGCCCGGTCCCGGTGGTCCGACCTTCCCCTGGACGTCATCGCGGTGATCGCCAACCTCGGCTACCGGGCGGTCAGGGGCTACTGGCAGCACCCGTCGCCGGTCGTATGGCCGCCGCGGCACACCTACCGGGAGATCCGGGCCCTGGCCGGGGACCTGCTGCCCGGCGTCCGCTACCGCCGTCACCTGCTGTGGCGCTACTCGCTCACCTGGACCAAGTCGCCCGCCGGCGGATAGACGCCCGTTTTGTGGTACGTTCGGCGGTGCCGTGCACCGGTACGGATCTGAGGAGGTGAGACCGATCAGCGCAATGACAGGTCGGGGCTCCCTCCCTCGCATGGCCTAGGGAGCGCCCGCAGAAGGCGTTACGAAAGGCCTGAACGCTATGCGCTTCATCGCTGCGACGTCGCTGGACGGCGTCACCGAACAGCTCTTCACCGTCGGCGAGGTCCCGGGTGTGCTGTGGACACCGGAAGGCGGTCGCGGGCGGCCAGGGTGGCGGGCGGGTGCCAGTCCGCGGCCCACCGGGCCATGACCAGGATGGCCTCGGACAGCTCGGCGCCGCGGGTGGACAGGCGGTAGCCGTCGTCGGCGCGCTCCACGATGCCCGCCTCGCGGAGTTCGGCGAGCCGGTCGGTGAGCACGCTCGAGGAAACGCCGCCGCAGCGGCTCTGGAGCTCACGGAAGCTGGGCACCGGCGCGCCGCGCAGCTCCCACAGGACCCGCAGCGTCCACCGGCGGCCCAGCAGGTCCAGCAGGGCCATGATCGGCCGCCCGGTGGCGGATCCGCGGACCGGGCGGCCCGGCAGCGGTGTGCCCGGGTACGTCATCCGTGCCTCCTGCTGTTTTGTGCCGGTGACCTTGTGCGCTTCTGTTTCCGAAGCAACGGTGTTACCGTGGTCAGCATGCTTCGGAATTCAAACCAGGATAGGCCGGACCTGGCTGCGGCGCCCAGGATCGAGCCCGTGTCGCCGCCGTACGACGAGGAGACCGCCGCCGCGCTGGACCGGCTGGGGCCGCCGCTCGCGATCTTCCGGGTGCTCGCCCGGCGGCCGGACCGGGCGCACGGGATAGCCGGCTGGGGGCGCTACTACCTGTCCCGGCAGTGCGCGCTTTCGCTACGGCACCGGGAACTGCTCATCCTGCGCACCACCGCGCGGTGCGGGGCCGAGTACGAGTGGGGCGTGCACGTCCAGGTGTTCGCGGAGAAGGCCGGCCTGAGCGGCGACCAGCTCCGCTCGGTGACCAGCGGCAGCCCGCACGATGCCTGCTGGACCGATCCGGCCGACCGGGCGGTGCTCCACGCCGCGGATGCGCTGGACCGCGACTGCGACCTGACCGATGCCGACTGGATCTGGCTGACCAGCCACGTCGGCGAGGAGGGCGCCGTCGACACCCTGCTGATCTGCGGCTGGTACCGGGCGATCAGCTACCTCGCCCGGGCCACCCGGCTCCCCGCGGAGCCCGGCACCCCGCGGCTGGCCGGCGTCGCAGCCGGCTAGGGCCGTCCGCGCACCGCGGCGTGGCCGGGCCGGCTCAGGCGGGAAGCGGGGCGCCGTCACCGTACAGGGCGGCGATCTGGAGCGCGTACTGTTCCGTGATCACCTGACGGCGCACTTTCATCGTTGGGGTCAGCTGGCCCCCGGCCTCGGTGAAGTCCTGGTCGAGGATCATGAACTTCCTGATCGCCTCGGCCCGCGACACGGCCTTGTTGGCTTCGTCGATGGCCCTCTGGAACTCCGCCCGCAGGTCAGGGTCGTCGCGCAGGTCGGCCAGGGTCGCCGTGCCCGGCTTGTGGTGGTCGGCCTTCCACTGAGCCAGCGTCTCGGCATCGCCGGTCACCAGCGCCGCGATGTAGGGCCGCCCGTCGCCGACCACCAGGCACTGGCTCACCAGCCAGTGGGCGCGCAGCCGGTCCTCGAGCACCGCGGGCGCGACGTTCTTGCCGGCCGCAGTGATGATCAGGTCCTTCTTGCGGCCGGTGATGGTGAGGAACCCCTCGTCGTCGAGGGCGCCGAGGTCGCCGGTGTGCAGCCAGCCGTCCTCATCGATCATCTCCTTGGTGGCGCTCTCGTTGTGCCAGTAGCCCTGGAAGACCATGTGCCCCCGGACGAGGATCTCGCGGTCGGGGGCGATCCGGATCGTGCAGCCCGGGATGGGCCGGCCCACGGTGCCGATCTTCTGCGCGTCGAGCGTATTGGAGTTGGTCGCCGGGCTCGTCTCGGTCAGGCCGTAGCCTTCCAGCACGGTGATGCCGCAGCCGCGGAAGAAGTGGCCCAGCCGGGTGCCGAGCGGGGCGGCCGCGCTCCAGGAGTACTGGACCCGGCCGCCGAGGGCGGCCCGCAGTTTGCCGTAGACGAGCCGGTCATACAGCGCATGCTGGACGCGGAGCAGGAGGCCGGGGCCGCCGGCGTCCAGGGCCTGGCTCCACGCGATGGCGGTGGCCTCCGCCCGGGCGAAGATCCCGGCGTGACCCGCGCTGCTGGCCTGGTGCCTGGCGTTGTTGTACACCTTTTCCCACAGCCGCGGCACCGACAGCACGCTCGTCGGCCTGAAGGCCGGCAGCTCGTGGGCGGCGTCGCCCATGTCGGCCAGGCCGAGGACGGTGCGCGAGTAGATGGCGCCGTACTGGATGAGCTGGGCGTAGCTGTGGGCCAGGGGCAGGAAGAGCAGCGTCGAGTTGTGCTCGTTGAACACCCGGGTGAAGCCGTCGTTCACCATGCAGTTGCGGGCGTTGGCGACGATGTTCCCGTGGCTCAGCATGCAGCCCTTCGGCCGGCCAGTGGTGCCGGAGGTATACACGATCTCGGCGAGGTCCGCGGCGCCGCGGGTCCTGCGCCGTTCCTCCACTTGCTCCGGCGTCACCTGCGCGCCCGCCGCCCGCAGGTCGGCCAGGCGGCCGGGCCCGCTGCCGTCGATTTGCCACACGTGGCGGAGCGCGGGCAAGCCGGGGCGCGCGGCGGCCACCTCGCCGGCGTGCTCGCCGGTCTCGACCATGATGGCGACCGCGCCGGAATCCCGGAGAATCCACTCGACCTGCTCGAGCGAGGAGGTCGGGTAGACCGGCACGGTGACGGCGCCGGCGGTCAGGATCGCGAAGTCGAGCAGCGTCCACTCGTACCGCGTGCGCGACATCAGCCCCACACGGTCACCGGGCTGGATGCCGGAAGCGATCAAGCCGGCGGCGGTATCGCGCACCTGCCCAGCGAACTCGCGCCAGGTCACCGGCGCCCAGTTGCCGTCCAGCTTGCGCTTCAGGCCCACCGAGTCCGGCCAGCGCGCCGCATTCGTGAACAGATCATCCGTGACGTTGTCATCCGGCTGGATGACGTACGCCGCGGGTACAGATATTTCCCGCATGGTCCCCACTCCCTCACGGACAGCGGCGGTTCTCCTACCTCCTGCCTCGTCTGGGCGAGCCCGCCGGACCAGGGTCAAAGGTCACAAGCCAGGTAACCCGGCATGCCGTGGCCGGGCAGGGACCTTCGGCCCTGCTGCGCAGGCGCGGTGCCGCGCACCATAACCGGAACACCTGCCCAGGTAAGGAAGGGGGCGGTGGGCATGGACGGGTCCGCCGCGGTGCACGACTACGACGTGATCGTGATCGGCTCGGGTTTCGGCGGCTCGGTGGCCGCGCTGCGGCTCACCGAAAAGGGATACCGCGTCGGCGTGCTGGAGGCCGGGCGCCGGTTCGCGGACGCTGACTTCCCGCGTACGTCCTGGGACGTCCGCCGGTTTCTGTGGGCGCCGAAGCTCGGCTGCCAGGGCATCCAGCGGATTCACCTGCTGCGGGATGTGGTCATCCTGGCTGGGGCCGGGGTCGGCGGCGGCTCGCTGGTCTACGCGAACACGCTGTACCGGCCGGACTCCGGAGCGTTCTACGGAGACGGCCAGTGGGCCCGCATCACCGACTGGAAGGCCGAGCTAGCGCCCTACTACGACCAGGCCGAGCGGATGCTGGGCGTGGTGGAGAACCCGACGATGACGCCATCGGATGATGTCCTGAAGCAGGTGGCCGAGGAGATGGGTGCCGGGGACAGCTTCCGGATGGCCCGGGTCGGGGTGTTCTTCGGCCCCGGCGGCCGCAAGCAGCCAGGGACCGAGGTGGCCGATCCCTTCTTCGGCGGCGCCGGCCCGCCCCGGCGGGGCTGCCTGGAGACCGGGGAGTGCATGACCGGCTGTCGCCACAATGCGAAGAACACGCTGGTCAAGAACTACCTGTACCTGGCCGAGAAAGCCGGCGCGACCGTGCACCCGCAGGTTACGGCGGTCGCCGTGCGGCCGCTTGGCGGCGGGCAGGCCGGGTATGCCGTCAGCACGAGACGCACCGGCGCGTGGCGGAGCAGCCGGACGGCCCGCTCGTTCACGGCCGGGCAGGTGGTGCTCGCCGCCGGGACCTGGGGCACGCAGCAGCTTCTGCACCGGATGAAGGCCGTTGGCTCGCTGCCGGGTATCTCTGACCGGCTGGGCGAGCTGACGCGCACCAACTCGGAGGCGCTCGGCGGGGCACTGACGAAGCTGAGCCACCGGAAGGAGCAGGATTTCACCCGCGGGGTGGCGATCACCTCGTCGATCCACCCGGATGAGGTCACCCACATCGAGCCGGTCCGGTACGGGCCGGGCTCGAACGCGATGGGGCTGCTCAGCACGGTGATGACCGACGGCGGCGGGCCGGTCCCGCGCTGGCTGAAATGGATCGGGCAGGCCGCGCGCCATCCCGGTCAGCTCGCCTCGCTCTACGGCGGCCTCCGCCACTGGTCCGAGCGGGCCGTGATCGGGCTCACCATGCAGACCCTGGACAACTCGATCACCGTCCGCCCGAAACGCACCTGGCTCGGCCGGATCAAGCTGACCTCCGGGCCGGGACACGGCGAGCCGAGCCCGACGTGGATCCCGGTGGCCAACGAGACGATGCGCCGCATCGCGGCCAGGATCGGCGGCTTCCCGCTGAACAGCGTCGGGGAGATGGTCGATGTCCCGATGACGGCGCACTTCCTCGGCGGCTGCGTCATTGGCGACTCGGCGGAAAGCGGAGTCATCGATCCCTACCAGCGCATGTACGGGCACGACGGGCTGCACGTCGTCGATGGCTCGGCGATCTCGGCGAACCTCGGGGTCAACCCGGCGCTGACGATCACCGCCCAGGCGGAGCGGGCGATGGCGATGTGGCCGAACAAGGGCGAGAGCGATCCCCGGCCGGCGCCCGGTTCCGCCTACCAGCGGGTGGCTCCGGTGCCGCCGCGGAGCCCGGTCGTGCCGCGATCGGCACCCGCTGCGCTGAGGCTGCCCATCGTTGAGGTCCGCTAGGCAGGGTCACGGGTGCTGCCGCGCCGGCGGCCGGGCCGGGGGAGCCGGGTCCGGGCGGGCATCCCGGTGGCCGCGGCGACGGTATCGACGGCGCGCATGGTCAGTAGCGCATACTCGGTGCCCTTGACGAACGGGAGGTCATGGTCCGCGTCCACCTCGAGCACCTCCGCGCACAAAGCCGCCGCCAGCTGGCGCTGCTTGGCCGGGCGGACAAGCCGGTCGCGAGCGGTGACCAGCACCGCCGCCGGCAGGCCCAGCTGGGCGGCCCACGGCTCCGCGTCGTAGCGGCTCAGCGCGTGCCCCGCGTCGGTCAGCTCGCGCGCCAGCCCGCGGCGGAGCTCAGCGGCGAGCCACGGCCGGTAGATATCGAGCTCCGGCGCCTGCCTGATGGCATGGCGGAGGACCCGCTCGACGAAGCCGGCCCCCGTACCGAGCCGCAGGCCAAGCTCCAGCACGGGCAGCAGCAGCCAGGCCGTCCGCTCGTGCGGGGAGTGGTGCCACTCCATGGCGGTGGCCTGCATGATCAGGCCGGCCACCCGGCCAGGATGCCGCCGGGCCAGCAGCAGCCCGATCGGGCCGCCCATCGAGTACCCCACCACGATCACCTGCCCGGTGCCGAGCTGGTCCAGCAGGGCGGCGGCGTCGTCGGCACAGTCCTCCAGGCTGAACGGCTCGACCGACCGCATCCCCCGGCCGTGCCCCCGGTGGTCCAGCGCGATGACCCGGTAGAAGCCGGCCAGCCCGGCGTAGACCGCGAAAAAATTCAGGTCGGCGCTGGCGGTCCAGCCGTGCAGGAGCAGCACGGCGGGGTCGCCCGGCGCACCGCCGGAGTCCCGGGCAAACACCTCGCCGCGGCCGGGCAGATTCACCACCCGGCCGGGCGGGAGCCAGGGCGGCACCGGGGCCAGCGGTGAGGCACGCCAGGCCGGCCCGGCGGGGCCGCTCGCCAGCGGGCCGTTCAGCGGCCAGCCGGGCCCGCGCCGGGCCAGCCAGCCGGCCCCCCGTGCCGCCTGCTGGATGACGAAACCCGCGGCGGCCACCACCGCAGCCGGGGCGACCGTCGCCGCGGCGGTCACGATCCGGGCCCGTGCCCTGCTGATCATGTCCCTCACCTGCTTCCCCGGCCCGGCAGGCAGCACTGCCGTCGCTGGTCACAGAATATTGCCGTGATGGTAACGGGTTCCTCACGGCGGTGACTGGCGGTAGAGGGCGGCGGCAACAGTGATGCCTGCCCCCGCGGTGAGCAGGAGGGTGTTCCTGGCCTCGCCGAGCCGGCCGGACCTGATGGCGGCCTGGAGGGCGGCGATGGGCCCCGCGGAGTAACTGCCGGCCAGGTCTTCCGCGACATAGGCGACCCGGTCGCCGGGGACACCGAGCCGTGCCCGCAAGGGGTCAACGAAGCCCGCGGTGCAGGGAGCGGGAACCAGCAAGTCGATGTCGGCCAGGTCCATCCCCAGCCGGCCCAGGAAACGGTGCGTCACCTCCTCGGCGCAGTCGACGAGGCGGGCCTGGTAGCCAGGCCGCTCGTCGATGACCATGAGGCTCCGGCCGGCCGTCCGCCCTGGCACCCGGCGCGCGCGCCGGTGCTGCCAGACCAGACCGCTCGCGAACAGATCGTGGTATTCGGGAAACGTCTCGGTGTGAAAGGCGGCAAACCCGGCGATGCCGTCATCCCAGCTGAGCAGCATCGCGCCGCCGGCGGGCCGGAAGGGCGCAGCTTGCCGGTCCCGGAGATCCGGGCTGACGTCGCTCGTCACGATCGCGCCCAGCTGGATGACGCCGGAGGACAGGAGGCCGGTCTCGATCTGGATGGCGCTGGTCACGCCGCAGGTGCCGTTGATGAGATCGAAGGAGAAGGTGCCGTGGGCCGCGGTGGCCGGCTGGCCCGGGCTGGCCCCGATGTCCTGCTGCACCAGCGCCGCGAGCGCGGGCTCGCCCATGCTGTCTTCCCGGTAGACACCGGTATTGATCAGCAGGTCGACATCGGACGGCTGCCTTCCCGCATGCGCGAGGCAGTCCCTGGCGGCGGCGTCGGCGAGCTGCCGCGCGGTTGGCCTGCGCGTGCCGTGGCTGGTCAGCGCGCTAACAGCGGCAATTCGTGCGCCCATAGTGATCCACCTGGCTGTCGATTGTGAAGATGGCGATACCGATCTCGATGCCGGAGGCGAGGGAGAGCAGCATCACCCGGTCACCTTGCTTCATCCGCTGTTCCGTCAGGTACTTGTGGAGGGCTACGAACAGCGTTGTCGATGAGGTATTGCCGTATTCCTCGAGGTTGAGGACCACGTGCCGGGGCCGGGCGCCGAGGCGCCGGGCGAATTCCTCGGTGCCCTGACGGATCGCCCGGGCGGAGGTCTGGTGCGGGATCAGGTAGTCGATGTCGGCCAGGCTGATCCCGGCTTCGCTGATGGCCTCGGCCACGAGCGGCGCCATGTCGTTGATGGCCGCCTTCTGCAGGGTCCTGGATTTCGTGTACATCTGCGCGCCGGGGCCCGCGGTGCTGGGGAAGGCCAGGCACAGCCGGCTGTGCCGGGCCAGGGTGGTGAAGCCGATGACGTCGATACCGGATGCGCTGCCCGGCGCCCGTTCCACGATCACGGCGGCACCCGCGTCACCCAGGGTGAGCGAGGCGAGCTGCTTGCTGAACAGGGAGCGGATCTGCCGTGCTGCGTTCCAGCTCAGGTGGGAGATGTACTCGCCGGACACCACCATGCCGCAGCTGATCTCGCCCCGGCTGATGAGGCCCTGGAGGATGAACACCCCGGTCAGCATGCCGGCGCACGCGTTGGACAGATCGAAGTTCACCGCCTGCGTGGCGCCGATCGCCTGCTTGACCGACAGGCTGAGCGGCGGCTCGTAGGATTGCCAGGACCGGCCCGCGGAACGGGTGATGCTGGTGCTGACCAGCATCTCGATGTCCTGCGCCTGATGCTGCGAATGAGCCAGGCAGTCCCTGGCCGCCCCGGCGGCCAGGGTCAAGGAGGTCTCGCCCGGCGCCACCACGTGCCGTTCGTGGATGCCGGTGAGCCGCTCTAGCTGGATCCTGGTGCGGTGCCTGGTATGGCTCATCAGCTCCCTGGTCGTGAGCGTCCCGGCGGGCAGCTTCACACCCACGCTCTCGATCCGGCATCCCCACGACGCACCGTCTCCGTGTGACCCGATGGCCAGCTGGTGGCCCGCCTGATGGCTTCGGGTATCGGCCATCGGTATCCCCTCCACAGTTGCCATTTCCATGGCGCCACGCTTATATAACGAACGCTTGCGGCTCTTGCGGGCCGGCCATAGGGCCGAACGTCACTGCCTGAGGGCCCATCGGGCCCGCCCGGCGCTTTCATGCGGCCGGCGGCCGGTGGTGCCTGGCCGCGGCCAGGAGCTCGGCCACGCCGTCCTCGATGCCGTGGGCCAGCACGTCGAGATCCGGGTTGGCGGCGAAGTCACCGGTGATCCCGAAGGTGACGTTGTCGCAGTAGGTGAAGATCGCGACGCCGGTGCGGACCGTGTTCGCGATCGGCACGTAGGGGATGATCTCCAGGAGGCGGCAGCCCATTCCGTAGAGCGGCTGGCGGGGGCCGGGCACGTTCGTGGTGACGGTGATGATCTCCCGCTGGTTCAGCCCGAACGCCCGCCTGACCCACCAGGAAGCGAACGGGAACGGCGTGTAGCGGCCCAGCGCGACCAGGGCCTCGCCCGCCTTCGCCTCGTTGGCGTTCTTCAGCGCGCCCAGCTGAGCCTGCACGGCGATGAGCCGGTCCACCGGGTCGGCCACATGAACGGGCAGGTCGGCCAGGACCGCTGACACGCGGTTGTCGTAGATGCTCTCCTCGCCGGGCGCCCGGAGGGACACCGGGACCAGTGACCGGACCATGTGCGGACCGGGTTCCTCGCCACGGGCGAGCAGCAGGGCCCGGTAGCCGCCGCTGATCGCGGCCAGGACGGCATCGTTCACAGTGCCGCCGAGCTTCCGCTTGATTCTCTTGACATCGTCCAGCGAGGCCCGGGCCCAGGTGTAGCGCCGCTGCCGGCCGATCTGCCCGCTCAGCGAGGAGCCCTCGGCGGGCCACAGGGCCGGCGCCAGTTTCGCGAAGGCCCGAACCGTGCCGGCCGCCTGCCGGGTGAAGCCGACCGGGTCGGCCGCGGCGCGGCTCAGCGTGCGGGCTTCCCGGGCCGGCAGCACGACCGTATCCAGGGCGGCCTGACCGGCCAGGCCGAGGGGGGAGGGCTCCGCGGTGACTGTCCGGTCATCGGCGACGGGCGGCGAGGGCTCCGGCGAGAGGTCCAGGATCACCCGGTACAGGTCGGTCCCTGACACCCCGTCGGCCAGGCAGTGGTGCAGTTTGGAGATCAGGGCCCAGCGGTCCTGGGCGAGTCCCTCGACAACCCAGTACTCCCAGAGCGGGTGATCGCGGTCCAGGCGCTGGGACATGACCCGCGCCATCAGGTCGGCGAGCTGCCGGTCCCCGCCCGGCGCCGGCAGGGCGGTCCGCCGGATGTGGTAGCGGATATCGAAGTTCGGGTCCTCCACCCAGACCGGCCGCCCCAGCCGGAACGGCACCGTGCGGAGCTTCTGGCGATACCGGGGCACGAGCGGCAGGCGCCCGGCAATGGCGGCCAGGGCCTCCTCGTGAGCCGGGCAGGGGCCCTCGAACACCGCGATCGAAGCGATCGCCATAGAGGTGTGCGGGTCTTCGTCTTCCGCATCGACGAACAGTGCGTCCAGCGGGTTCAGCCGGTCCATGGCGCGCCCCTTTCCGCCAGCGCCCGCCGCTCCGCCCGGTCTCGCTCGGCGGGGGGGCGCCGGATCTTTCCCTCTGGGTGGCACGGTAGGCCGCGCAGTCCCGTCCCGCCCCGGTCGTTCGTCCCGCCTGCCGGGACCTTCGGCTCTGCTCCGCACCGCCGGCCCGCGTCACACTGATCCAGATGATCAGGGCCGATGCGGCCTCCGGATGATCAGGGCTGATGCGGCCCGGGAAGGCAGCAGATCCGGTGCCTGCTCAGGAGAGGGATCTCACGGTCGCGGTGACCGGCCCGACCGGCACGTTCGGGTTCGGGCTGATGCCGCTGCTTCAGGCCGACGACCGGGTGGCGCGGATCGTCGGCATCGCCAGGCGCCCGTTCGACCCGGCCGCCTACGGCTGGACGAAGCTGGAGTACCAGCGCGGGGATGTCCGCGACCCAGCGGCCCTGCGCGCCGCCTGCGGTGATGCCGACGTGGTGGTGCACCTGGCGTTCCTGGTCACCGGCGCGGCGTCAGGTGAGGCGATCCGGTCGGTCAACGTCGAAGGCACGCTGAACGTGTTCCGTGCCGCCGCCAGGGCCCGCCGTTTCGTCTACTCCTCCTCGGTAGCGGCCTACGGGTTCCACGCCGGCAACCCCGTCGGCATGACCGAGGACTGGCCCGTCCGGCCCGCCGCACGGCTGTTCTACGCCCAGGAGAAGGCCGAGCTCGAGCGCCTGCTGCGCGAGGAGGCCGCCGCCCGGCCCGGCGGGCCGTCCCTTTACCTGCTGCGCCCATCGGTGGTCCTGGGCCCGCACGCAGTGGGCGCGAAGGGCCGGCTGCCCGGGCCGCTGACGAGGCTGGCGCCGCTGGCCCGCCAGCTGGCCCGGTGGTCCGGCCGGATCCCGCTGCCCGTGCTGGTGCCGGCGCTGCCGCTGCAGGTGGTGCACGAGGAGGACATGGGCCAGGCGCTGCTGCGGTGTGCCGTCGCCGACGGGCCGCCCGGCGCCTACAACATCGCCGCGGACGGGATCCTCACCGTCGCCGATGTCGCCCGGGAAGCTGGCCTGCTTCCGCTGCCCTTCCCCGTCCGGCTGGCTCAGTCCGCGGCGCAGGCAACCGCCGCCCTGCCGTTCCTGCCGCCCCTCGCTCAGTGGGTGGAAGCAATCAGCCACCCGGCGATCATGGATACCACCCGGGCGAAGCGGGAACTGGGCTGGGTGCCCCGTTTCACCGCGATCGAGACCCTGCGGGACACCCTGCGGCCGGCCCGGCCCGGTCAGGGCGCGTCCGGCCGGGACCCTGGGTCGGCGCTCCCCGCGTGAGAGGTGCGCGGGATGAGGTCGATCACGGCGGCGTTTCCCGGGCCCGCCGCCAGAAGGTTGACCACCGGGGTCAGCCACCCGCACCCGGTAAACGGCGGCCGGTCGTAACGTCCGGCCAGCCGGCCGCCCTGCTCCAGCCGGAAGCCAGGCCGCGAGCGCAGCGGCACGACGGCGCTTGCGGCGGTCCGGCACGCATCGCCGCTGGTCAGCGGCCACCCTGCGGCACGGGCGGAAGTGATGGTGGCGTCGACCGTGACCGTCGCGGACAGCTGGCCGTCCGGGCCGATCTGGCCGGTGACCGGGGATCCGGGCACGATCTGGACGGTGGCCCGGACGATGCGGACGCCGAGTATCCCGCGGCTGATACTGGACGGGCGGAGGACAAGGTCGCCCGTAAAGGGACCAGGGCCCGGTTCCGCGTGGACGGCCAGCGAGCCGCTCAGCGGCACCCGCCAGGAATCCCGGCGGACGGTGAGGAACCCGCGAACCTCGTACGTGATCTCGCGCATCTACGGTGTCTTCCCTGCTAGCTAGGTGACCGGGGCGGGCGGGGTCAGCGGCGCAGGCCCTGCTCGATGGCCTCGATGATCCGGGGGCGCAGCTGGGCGACGCTGATGATCTCGTCCACCGAGCCGACCTGAACCGCCCGCTGGATGGAGTGGATCCGGTCGAACTCCGCGGCCACCTCGCCCAGCTTCTCGGCCCGCACCGCGGCCTGGACCTCGGCCAGCTCCGCGTGCAGCGCAGCCCGTTCGGCCCCGCTGGTCTCGGCTGCCCGGGCCTGCAGGCCGGCCACCCGGGGATCGGTCGCGGTGCGGTCGCGCACCTCGCCGGAGAACACCACCGCCGCCGCGGGGGCGCCGCCGAGGACCGACGCGAACGAGCCCTCCAGGGCCAGCACGGTCAGGTTCGGGTTGAGCGACTTGGAGAACACCACGAACGCGCCGCCGTGGTAGCGGGAGATCACGCAGAACACGATCGGGCCGCGGAAGTTGACGATGGCCCGGCCGATCTCGGCGCCGTACTCCAGCTGCAGCTTGCGCATGGACTCGGGGGAGCCGTCGAACCCGGACAGGTTCGCGAGCACCACCAGCGGCCGGTTGCCGGACGCCGCGTTGATGGCCCGCGCGGTCTTCTTCGATGAGCGGGGGAACAGCGTGCCCGCGGTGTAGGTGTCCGGGCCGTCGGTGGGCGGGAAGCCGCGGCGCGGCACGCCCTGGGACTCGATCCCGATCAGGCATACCGGCCAGCCGCCGAGGTGCACGTCCTGCACCACCGACATGTCCGCGTCGGCCATCCCGGCCCAGCGCTCGAGCACCGGATGGTCCTGGTCGGACAGCGCCCGCATCACCGCGCGGACGTCGAACGGCTTCTTCCGGTCCGGGTTGTGCGCGGCCGAGAAGATCTCCCCGACCGTGGCGAAATCGCTGCCGGGTACGGCGTGCGGGTAGCCGGAGACGTCCCGGTCCCGCGGGTCCTGGCTGGCCGCCTGCCGCGGCGCGGTCTCGCCCGGGGCCAGGTAGGTGTGCTCGTAGTGGGCCATCAGCAGCTCGCACGCGGCGGCCAGGTTGGGCGCCCAGTACTGGGCCTGGCCGTTGGGGCCCATCACCCGGTCGTAGCCGCCGATGCCGTAGTTGTCCTCGGCTGACACCCCGCCGGAGAAGTCCAGGGCCTGCTTGCCGGTCAGCACCATCGCCGAGTCCGGGGTCATCACCAGGATGCCCCGGGTGTGCATAAGCATGGTGGCCTCGGCGTTCCAGTACGGCTGGGCGCCGACCGCAATGCCCGCCACCACGATGTTGATCTCGCCGCCGGCCTGGGTGAACTCAACGATCCGCTTGAGCGCCGCGGCCACCCAGTCCATGTTCTCGGTGCCGGAGGTCATCGACACCCGCGCACCCGAGGACAGCGCGAACCACTCGACCGGCACGGACATCCGCTCGGCCAGGTCCAGCGCGGCGATCACCCGCGTGCACTCCGGCTCGGCCAGCGCGCCCAGCGACTTGACCGGGTCACCGAGCAGCACCACCCGGGTGACGCCGTCCGGATACCGGCTGGTCGGCGTGCTGACCAGCCCGGCGACGATGCCCGCGGTGTTCCGGCCCGGCGGCCGGTCCACCGGCACCAGCAGGCCGCTGCCGTCCAGGTCGTGCTCGGTGAACCGGCCCCGCGGCCCGGCCAGCAGGCCGGTCAGCTCGTACGGGTACACGTTGCCGCGCCGGGCCGCGCGGAGCACCTTCTGCCGGTAGTCGTCCAGCGGCGGCACCGGCTCGGCCGGCGGCGCCCCGATGTGCAGGTGCACGCGGCCGCCCGCGTCCGCGGTGACCCGCACCGACATCTCGGTCGTTTCCCCAGCACCGGCCCGCAGCCTGGCCACGAACTGGACCTCCTCGAGCCCGGCGCCGGACACGGTGGGCCGGATCCGGTGCGCGAGGGACTCCAGCTCCTCGCGGGAGAAGTCGCTGGCGGGCCAGACGTAGATCCAGAGCCGGTTGGTGTCGAAGCGCTTGTGCTGCGGCCGCTGTGCCTGCACGATGCGGATCGCATCCAGGCAGCCGGCCAGCACGTTCTCCAGCTCGGGCAGGGCGACCAGCCGGCCGTCCGTCTCGCGCAGCGGCGTGAGGTCGCGGACCTGGCTCATCGCGATCAGCCGCTCGTCGGCCGGGTTGCTCCTGGCCACCGCCCGGAACAGGTAGATCTCCTCGTCTGCCGAGGGCAGCCGGGTCAGATCGAACTCGCGCAGCCGGCCCAGCTGGAGCCGCTCGGCGACCTGCGGGTGCAGGCCGCGGATCAGCCGGTCCTCGGCGAAGCCCGCGCCGTCCGGGCAGAACGTGAAGTGATGCTGCATGGCCAGGCCGCTGACGCCGGCCACGGTGACCGTGACCCGCCGGAGCCGCCCGGCCGCCGGGCCGCCGGGCGGGCCGGCCGCCACCAGGTCGCCGATCCGCGCGGCGAGCGCGTCGGCGTCCTGTTCGCCCTCCGCGGTCACGTACAGGTCCGCGATCAGGCCGCCGTCCGGGGCGCGGGCGGTCAGTCCGTCCGGCCGGGCCAGGCTGGCGATCGCATCCGGCAGCCCGGCCATGCTGGTGGCGGTGGCGGCGATCAGCGTTACGCCGCCGCTGGCGCCGCTGGTGCCGCTGGCGCCGTTCCCGCCGCCGGAGCCGTTGCCGCCGTACTCGGCGGTCACGAACCGGCGGCCCGCTACCTCCCGCGTCCCGACCCGGACCAGGCTGCGGTTGCCGTAGTAGCGCCGGGTCAGCACCTCGATCAGCGGCCCGTGGTCGGCGGCGTCCCGGTCGATCCGCTGGCCGAGCAGCCGGATCAGCGGCTCCGCGGTGGCCACCATGGCCTGGATCCGGTCCGCGCGGTCCGGGGCGTCCGGGAACCGGTCCAGGTAGCGCAGGTCGCTGCGGACCGCGGCGTACACCCGGGCCCGGTTGCGGCGCAGCAGCGGCTGGGCGAACCAGCGGAACACCACGCCCCGGGCCAGGTCGGACACCACCGGGAAGCGCACCTGGGTGGCCTCGATGAGGTGCTCGAGCGCCAGCCCGGCCCGCTCGCGCAGCGGCTCGGCCGGCGGCGCCTCGGCCAGCCACTGCCGCAGCAGCCCGGACACGATCCCCTCGCTGCCCGCCATCCCGAGCTGGGCCAGGAAGATCCGGAACACCGCCGTCTCGAGCTGCGGCGAGCGGTCCAGGCTGGTGACGCCGTAGTGGCCGAGCATCCGGGTCAGCCGCGCGCGGAAGCCCTCCGGGACACCGGCCCGCTCGACGTCCAGGCTCTGCAGGTAGCTGTAGAAGTGCTCGCGCGGGCTGTGCACCGGGTTGCCGGGCTCGGCCTCCAGGCTGTTGCCCGGCTGGTGGCGGATCAGTTCCGACAGGTCGGCGAACACGGTCAGCAGGTCAAGCTCACCCGGGAGCGGCTGCCCGCCGGCCTCGGCGCGGGCGGCCAGGAACCCGGCCAGCAGCCGGCTGCGCTCGGCGGCGCTGCCGTCGAAGCCGAGCAGCAGGCCGCGCAGGTCGGCCAGGCACCGCCGGGCCCGCTCACCCGCGGGCAGGTCCGCCGGGGGAGCAGGCAGGCCGGTTTCCGCGGCCGCCGCCGACCCAGCCGCCGCCGGCCCGGCCGCCCCCGCCGCGGCGTCCTGTGCCGCGTCCTCGGCGGCGACCGGCTCCAGCCGCAGCAGCGGCGCGCCCGCCTCGACCTGGCTGCCCACGGAGACCAGGCACTCCCGGACCAGGGCGCGGAACGGCGCCCGCAGCACGGTCTCCATCTTCATGCTTTCCAGCACGATGACCGGCGCGTCCGCGTCGACCTCGGCCCCGGCCGCCAGCGGGGTGGCGACCACCAGGGCAGGCGCGGGGGAGCGGACCACCCCGCCCTCGTCCAGGCTGACCCGGTGCGTGACCCCGTCGACCTCGACCAGGTGAATGGGCCCGTGCATGGCCGTCGTCAGCCGGAACCGCACGCCGTTGACCACGATCCGGCCGCTGTGCTCGTCGAACCGCTCGATCACGACGTCGGCCTGTTCCGCAGCCGCCCCGCTGGCCCCGCCGGATCCTCCGGCGGCACCGGCCCCGCCGGCCCCCCCGCCCGCGGAAACACCGACCCGGAACCGCTCCGGGCCCAGCCGCGCGACCCGCACCCGGTAGCTGGTGCCGCGGAGCTTCAGGTCCAGCCCGCGGCCGGGATCGTGCTGGGCCTGGGGCCGGCCGCCGTACGCCGTGGCCAGCAGGCGCTGCTTGCTGATCTCCTCCTCGTCCTCGTACGCCTCGATCGCCGCCGCCGCCAGCGCCACCCCGGAGTGCTCGTGCGCCGTCAGGCCGCCCTCGCCCCGCATCCGGTCGATCCACCCGGTGTCCGCGCTGCCGCTCACCACTTCCGGCTCGTCGAGCAGCATCAGCAGGAAGCTCTTGTTCGTGGCGCCGCCCTCGATGACCACGCTGGTCTCGGCCAGCGCCCGGCGCAGCCGCCCCAGCGCGGCCTCCCGGTCGGGGCCGTAGGCGATGACCTTGGCGATCATCGAGTCGAAGTCGGCCGGGATCGTGTCGCCTTCGCTGACCCCGGTGTCGACCCGGATGCCAGGCCCCGCGGGCAGCATCAGCCGGGCGATCCGGCCGGGGGCCGGCGCGAAGTCGCGGTCCGGGTCCTCGGCGTTGAGCCGCGCCTCGACCGCGTGCCCGGACTCACCCGGCCGGGCGCCCTCCAGACGGCCGCCCGCCGCCACGTGCAGCTGCAGCCGGACCAGGTCCGTCCCGGTGGTCAGCTCGGTGATCGGGTGCTCGACCTGGAGCCGCGTGTTGACCTCCAGGAAGGCGAACCGCTTCTCACCCGGGTGATAGAGGAACTCGACGGTCGCCGCGCCCCGGTAGCCGACGGCCAGCGCCAGCCGCTCCGCCGACGCCCTCAGCTCCGCGGCCTGCTCCGGGGCCAGCACCGGCGAAGCCGACTCCTCGATGATCTTCTGGTTGCGCCGCTGGACCGAGCAGTCCCGCACCCCCAGCGCCCACGCCGTGCCCTGCCCGTCCGCGATCAGCTGCACCTCGACGTGCCGCGCCCCGGTGACCAGCCGCTCCAGGAACAAAGTGCCGCTGCCGAACGCCCGCAGCGCCTCGGCGGCGGTGCGCTCGAACGCATCGCCAAGATCCTCAGGCGAGGAGATGACCCGGATGCCGCGCCCGCCGCCGCCCGCGGTGGCCTTGAGCATCAGCGGGTAGCCGATCTGCCCCGCCGCGGCCAGCGCGCCCTCCAGGGTCGCGACCTCGCCGCGGCTCCACGGCGCGACCGGGACGCCGACCTCCTCGGCGATCAGCTTGGCGCCGATCTTGTCACCCAGCTTTCGCATCGCCTCGGCGTCCGGCCCGATGAACGTGACGCCGATCTTCTCGCACCGCTCGGCGAACGCCGGGTCCTCGGCCACGAAGCCCCAGCCGACCCAGGCCGCGTCGGCCCCGCTCTCCACGAGGGCCCGCTCCAGCACCGCGTGGTCCAGGTAGGGGCGGGCCGCGGCGGGCCCGAGCGGGTAGGCCAGGTCGGCCTCCCGGACGAACGTCGCCGTGGCGTCGGCGTCGGTGAACAGGGCCACGGTCTCGATCCGGTCGCCGGTTTCCGCGGACAGATCCCTGGCGGTGTGGATCAGCCGCATCGCAGCTTCCCCGCGGTTAACGATCGCCACACGACGGAACACCGGCTGAGCCTCCCGGGGTACTGACCGGCAAAAGGCGATGCTGGCCACCCCAGCCGCCTCACTCGCGTTCCTATCCTCCCGGTTGCCTGCTGGCGAACCAATGCAGGACAGGACGCATTCAGCCCCCGCCCGTTGTAGGAAAGCAACAAAAGCGGCCACCCGGGCGGCCTTCTCCGCTACCCGCCGTTACCCGCCGTGGCCGGTCACGCAACAGGGCCCGGCAGCCCGCTCCCCGGCCGCCGGGCCCCGCGCTGAGAACCCTGTGCTGCAAACCCCCGACGGGATCAGGACCCGTGCTGGTCGCCCTCCCCGGTATCGGGTCCCGTGCCCGCCGGCTCGCCACTGGTCACCGCGGCCGGGGCGTGATCCTCCCCGTGCCCGTTCCCATGACCGTTGCCGTGCGACGGCTCCAGCTCCACGCTCTCGGTGACGATGTTGTAGAGCCGGGCCCGGACCTTGCCCAGCGCGCCGCGCATCTGCGGGGCCGGCACGCCGTTCTCGTCCTCCTCGCCGGACGACGGCAGACCCGGCGGCTTCGACCGGAAAACCAGCGCGGCCCGCTTCTCCTCCGACACCGGGCGGGTCTCCTCGATGAACTCGCCGCTGGGCAGCTGCCGGATGATCCCGGTCTCCACCCCGTGCTCGAGCAGGTGCGCGTCCTTGCGCTGCAGGCCCAGGCAGATCCGCTTGGTCAGGATGTAGGCCAGCACCGGGCCGACGAACATCATGACCTGGGCGATCCGCGTGGTCAGGTACAGCGAGATGTCGAAGTGCTCGGCGAGTAGGTCGTTAGCGCCCTCGGCCCACAGGATGCCGTAGAAGGTGACCACCGCGATGCCCAGCGCGGTGCGCGTGGGCGCGTTCCGCGGCCGGTCGTTGACGTGGTGCTCCCGTCTGTCGCCGGTGATCCACTGCTCGATGAACGGCCAGAACGCGGCCCCGGTGAAGATCGCCCCCAGTGGCACCAGGGCAGGCAGGAACACGTTGAAGCTGAACGTGTGCCCGGCCACGTTCCACTCCCAGGGCACCATCACGCGCAGCGCGCCTTCGAGCATGCCCATGTAGAAGTCGGGCTGCGACCCGGCGGACATCGCGATCGTGGTGTAGGGCCCGTACAGCCAGACCGGGTTGATCTGTGCGAACGTCGCGGCCAGCGCCAGCGCGCCGAAGATGAAGAAGAAGAACGCGCCGGTCTTGGCCATGAAGTACGGGTACATCGGCGCGCCGATCACATTCCGGTCGGTGCGGCCCGGGCCGGGCATCTGGGTGTGCTTCTGGTGGAACATGATGAACAGGTGCGCGGTGACCAGGGCCAGGATCAGCCCGGGGAGCAGCAGCACGTGCAGGATGTACAGCCGGGGGATGATGTCGTGCCCCGGGAACGGCCCGCCGAACAGGAAGTATGCCAGGTAGGTGCCGACCACCGGGATCGACTGCATGACGCCCTCGGTGATCCGCAGCCCGGCGCCGGACAGCAGGTCGTCCGGCAGTGAGTAGCCGAACAGGCCCTCGAGCAGGCCCAGGGTCAGCAGCGTGATGCCGATCAGCCAGTTGACCTCACGTGGCTTGCGGTACGCGCCGGTGAAGAAGATCCGCAGCATGTGCGCGAAGATCGCGGCCATGAACAGATCCGCGGCCCAGTGGTGGATCTGCCGCATGAGCAGCCCGCCGCGCACGTCGAAGCTGATGTTCAGGGTCGACGCGTAGGCCTCGGTCATCCGCACGCCGTGCAGCGGTACGTAGGAGCCGTGGTAGGTCACGTCGGTCATGCTCGGCTGGAACCAGAACGTCAGGACCGTTCCGGTGAGCAGCAGGATGATGAACGAATAGAGGGCGATCTCGCCGAGCAGGAACGTCCAGTGGTCGGGGAAGATCTTCCGGAAGAAGGTACGGAAGCCCTTCGCGCCGTGGAACCGGTCGTCCAGCCAGGTGCCGACGCCTTCGAGGCCGCGTTCGATGCTCATGGCCTACCCCCGCTCCCAGAAGCTGGGCCCCACCGGCTCGTGGAAATCACTCTGTGCCACCAGGTATCCCTCGGAATCGGTGGTGATCGGCAGCTGCGGCAGCGGCCGGGCCGCCGGGCCGAAGATGACCTTGGCGCCGCGCGGCGCGTCGAATGTGGACTGGTGGCACGGGCAGAGAATGTGGTGCGTGGTCTGCTCGTACAGCGCGGCCGGGCAGCCCAGGTGGGTGCAGATCTTGGAGTAGGCCACGGTCCCGTTCACCGTCCAGTTCATCACCGTGGGCGCCTCCAGCTGCTCCGGGCGCAGCTTGATGAGCAGCACGGTGGCCTTGGCCAGCGCCTCCTGGTCCTCCAGGGTGCCCTCGGGGACGACCGTGAGGATGCTGCCCGGGGTGCTGAAGTTGGCGGCCAGCACCGGCGCGCCGGTCACCGCCTGGACCAGCCGGGTGCCCTTCTTCCACGCGGTGTGCCGCAGGCTGGTGCCCGGCAGCGGGCCCATGTCGCGCAGCAGCACGATCGGCGCCACCGCGACCGGCACGGTCGCGGCGATCAGCGTGCGGCGCAGGATCGGCCGCTTGACGAACTGGCTGGCGTCCGCGCCTTCGGCGAACGTCTCCTTGAACGCGGCCCTGTCCTCCGGCGAGGACCGCAGCGGCTTGCGCGCCTCGGTCAGCTCGACCTCGGGCATCAGGTGCCGGACCCAGATCACCGCGCCGGCGCCCAGGGCCAGGAAGGTCACCGCCATCGACAGGCCGAGCGCGAGGTTGGAGTTCAGCACCGCGTTCAGCGAGTGCACTCCCAGCCCGATGTAGGCGGCGATGAACCCGAACCCGGCCAGCATGGCCAGGATGAAGCAGGACGCGACGATCTTCTCGGCCTTCTTGGCCTTGCCCAGGTCGTCCGGCTCGGACGGCAGTTCCCGGTCTGGCGCCTTCTCTTCGTCCTCCGGCCTGGCCAGCAGGGCCCTGGCCTGCGCGGGCGGCGGGGTGCCCACCACCCGGCGCGGTCCCTCGGGAGCCTCGTCCGGCGTGCTCCCCGCCGCCTGGCGCAGCTTCTCGGTCGCCTCCGCGGCCTCGGCGTGCCAGGCCGGCAGCTCCGGGCCCGCTGGTCCGTTGATCTCAGTCATCGGGTCGTCTTTCCGTGCTGCTTCGCGGTAATCCACATGGCGGCCAGGACCATGGCGAACAGCAGGCCGAGGAACGCCACGAGACCCTCGGTGATCGGCCCGACGCGGCCCAGGCTGAAGCCGCCCGGGTTGGGCTCGCTGGTCTTCCCGGTCACGTACGCGATGATGTCCCGCTTGGACTGCGGGGTCAGCGTGGAGTCGCCGAAGTTCGGCATGGCCTCGGGCCCGGTCAGCATCGCCTCGTAGATCTGGGTCGGCGTGGCCTGGTTCAGTGCGGGCGCGAACTTGCCGTAGGTCAGCGCGCCGCCCGCGCCGACGAAGTTGTGGCACGCGGCGCAGTTCGCGATGAACAGCTCCTGGCCCCGGCCCACGTCCGCGCCGTTGGTGCTGACCTGCGCCGGGGTCGGGATGGCCGGGCCGCCGGCCAGCGACGCGATGTAGTCGGCCACGGCGCGGATGTTCTGCGGCTTGCCGTCGAAGTCCGGCGCCAGCGGCTTGCGCTGGTTCTCCGCCTGGTTCTGCTTGGCGGGCATCCGGCCGGTGCTGACCTGGAAGTCAACCGCGGCCGCGCCGACGCCGATCAGGCTCGGCGCCAGCGAGGTGCCCTGCGCGTCCATCCCGTGGCAGCTCGCGCAGTTCCTCGCGAAAAGGTCAGCGCCCTTGGCGATCGACGCGGAGCTGGGGCCGGAGACCGGCGCCGCGGCCGCACCCGACCCGGTCAGGAACGCGTATCCGCCGCCGAGGGCGACGAGCATCAGCAGGACGACGGCGTAACCCGCGGCCGGGTGCCGTCGCCTGGCGGTGATCCAGCGCACTGGTCCTCAGCTTCCGGTCAGTGGATCAGGTAGATGGTCGTGAACAGGCCGATCCACACGACGTCCACGAAGTGCCAGTAGTAGGACACGACGATCGCGCTGACCTGCTGCTCGTGGGTGAACCGTTTAGCCGCGTAGGTGCGGGCGAGCAGGAAGATGAACGCGAACAGGCCGCCGGTCACGTGCAGCCCGTGGAACCCGGTGGTGAGGAAGAAAACCGACCCGTAGTTCGACGACTGAAGCGTGACACCGTCCCTGATCAGCGCGAGGTACTCGTAGCCCTGCCCGAGCACGAAGTACAGGCCCATCAGGAAGCTGAGCACGTACCACTCGCGCAGGCCCCACCGCGCCATGTTGAACACCGAGCCGGTCCGCCGGATCTGCCCGCGCTCCACCGCGAACACGCCGAGCTGGCACGTCACGCTGGACAGCAGCAGCACGGTCGTGTTGATCGAGGCCAGGGTCAGGTCGAGATGGGCCTGGGGCCAGGGCTGACCCAGGCCCTTGTCGACCGAGCGGATGGTGAAGTACATCGCGAACAGAGCCGCGAAGAACATCAGCTCCGAGGACAGCCAGATGATGGTCCCGACACTGACCAGATTGGGTCTGCTGGCCGTGGGCCGGCGGACCACCTCAGTCGTTGCTTGCGCCACGTCGCTCATTATTACGACACCGCGTAGGCCTTCGTGCCCCGACCCCCCGGGTCGGTAGCATCGTTTCCCATGAAAGTCGTTGTCTTCAGCCACGACGCCGACGTGCGCAACCGCATCCGGCTGGCGATCGGCCGCCGTCCGGCCATGGACGTGCCGGAGGCCGAGATCGTCGAGGTGGCCACTGAGCCGGCTCTGTTCCGGTTGCTCGACAAGGGCGGAGCCGATGTCATGGTGCTCGACGGCGAGGCCCAGCCCGCCGGCGGCATGGGCATCTGCCGCCAGGCCAAGGACGAGATCTACAACTGCCCGCCGGTGCTGCTCATCATCGGCCGGGCCGACGACGGCTGGCTGGCCACGTGGTCCCGGGCGGACGCCGTCATCAGCCACCCGATCGACCCGAAGGCGCTGGCCCAGGCTCTGGCCGGGCTGATGCGCGAGCGGGCCGCGGGCAGCGCCCCGGCCACCCGCTGACCCGCCGTGGACTCCCGGACCACTTGGCCGTCCCTGATCGGCGCGCTGATCAGGGGGGAAACCCTGTCCGCCGACGAGACGTCGTGGGCGATGGCCGAGATCATGGAGGGCGCGGCCACCCCGGTGCAGATCGCCGGGTTCGGCGTGGCGCTGCGGATCAAGGGCGAAACGCCGGGGGAGCTCGGCGGCCTGGCCCAGGCCATGCTGGACCGGGCGACCCCGCTGCGCCTGGACGGCCCGCTGACCGACCTCGTCGGCACCGGCGGCGACGGTGCCCGCACGGTGAACATCTCCACGATGGGCGCGATCGTGGCCGCCGCGGCCGGGGCCCGGATGGCCAAGCACGGCAACCGGGCCGCCTCCTCCGCCAGCGGTGCCGCGGACGTGCTCGAGGCCCTCGGCGTGGCCATCGACCTGCCCCCGGCCGCGACTGAGCGGCTGATGGCCGAGACCGGCATCGTGTTCCTGTTCGCCCCGCTGTACCACCCGGCGCTGCGGCACACCGCCACCGCCCGCCGCGAGCTGGCCGTGCCGACCGTGTTCAACTTCCTCGGCCCGGTGGCCAACCCGGCCCGGCCCGGCGCCCTGGCCGTCGGCGTGGCCGACCCGCGGATGGGCCCGGTGCTCGCCGGGGTGCTGGCCGGCCGCGGCAACAGCGCGCTGGTCTTCCACGGCGACGACGGCCTGGACGAGCTCACCACGACCACGAAGTCCACGGTGTGGGTGGTGCACTCCGGCACGGTCAGCCAGACCAGCTTCGACCCGGCCGCCCTCGGCATCGCCCGGTCCCGCCCGGAGGACCTGCGCGGCGGCGACCCGGCGCACAACGCCGCGGTGGCCCGCGCGGTGCTGGCCGGCCAGCCAGGCCCGGTGCGGGACACCGTCCTGCTGAACGCGGCCGCGGCGCTGGCCGCCGGGGCCGGCGTGGCCGATCCCGGCCACCTCACCGGGGCCCTGGCGGACGGGTACGCCCGGGCCGCCGCCGCGGTCGACTCCGGTCAGGCGAGTGCCCTGCTGGACACCTGGGTGGCCGCCAGCCAGCGGCTCGCCGCGCAGCCTCGCTAGCCCGCGGCCCAGCCCACCTGACTTAAGGATTACGCCTGGCTGTGCCGCGGGCGCCGGGACCAGGCCAGCCAGGCCCGGTGCCGGTCAGGCGCCCTCGGTGAAGCCGAGTGCGAACGCGGCCTCCAGGTCGTGCCGGGAATAGGCACGAAACGCAATGTGCGTCTCGGTATGCGACACGCCGGGCACTTTATTCAGCTGGCCGGGAATGACATCGGCAAGAGTGTCGTGGGACCGGACGCGCACTATCGCGACCAGATCGAATTCGCCGGTAACCGAGTAGACCTCGCTGACCCCGTCGATCTGCGCGATCGTTTCCGCGGTTTCCGGGATGCGCGCCACGTCTGCTTTCACCAGGACGATCGCGGTGACCATGCGCGCTCCCTCCGTTCCGGGCGGCCCGTGCCGCGGGCGGCCCGTGCCTCCGGCCCGGGCCGCCGCCAGCGTACCGCTGCGCCCGGCCTAGGCCGCACTGTGCTCGCCGCCGAGTTCGGCGAGCGTCCGCACGCCGGCCAGGGCGAGCCGCCCGAGCAGACCGTGCAGCACCTCCACGGTAGCCAGCGCGTCCGGCAGGGCCCGGTGGCAGGGCAGGGTGCGGGCCCGGAAGAACGCGGCCAGCGTGCCCAGCTTCCGGTCGGTGACCTCGCCCTCGCCGAGCACCAGGCGGGCCAGCGGGACGGTGTCCAGCACCGCGAAGTCCGGCCAGGCCAGACCGCACGCCGCGGCACCGGCCTGCAGGAACCCGATGTCGAACGCGGCATGATGGGCGGCCAGGATGCTGCCCGCCGCGAAGTCGAGGAACCGGGGCATGACCGCGCCGATCGCCGGGGCGCGCCGGGCCATCGCGTCGGTGATCCCGGTCAGCGCGCTGATCTCGGCCGGGATCTCCGTACCGGGGTTGACCAGCGCAGAGAAGTGCGCGAGCACCCGGCCGCGGCGGACCCGGACCGCCCCGATGTCGGTGATGTGTGCCTCGCCCGGCTCCCAGCCGGTGGTCTCCACGTCGACGACGGTGAACTCCAGAGCGTCGATCAGCCCGGCCGGCGCGCCCGGCGTGATGATCGGCGCCGGCGGGCGCTCCGCGGTCTCCGGGGCCGCCGGGGCGGGCCGGATGGGCTCCGGGGCCGGCCAGATCAGCTCCGCAGCCACGGGCTGTTCTGCCAGGGAAGGGCGCCGTTGTCGGGTATCACGTATGTCACGTTAGGGCCCGGTGCTGACAGTACGGCCGGGAAGGGCGCCGACACGCGGGGTGAAATCCGCCGTAACAAACAATCACGATTCTGTTACCCGGCCTGATGGGCCGGGCCAAGAAGATGGCCCAGAGTTAGCGAAGTGGTTGAATCCACTGCCTGAACTTCACTAGTGTCAGGCCCCGAGCCGGTCCGCTAACAGTCGCCAGGCAGGTGACGGCAACCGGCCGCCGCCGAGTTTCCGTGCTGGCGAACCTGCCAGCAGGCGAGCCGGGGAACCACCGGTGGATCGCCAGGCCTAGCGCCCGGCGTCACCAGGGGTGAATCGGCTAGGTGCAGGCCGGCCTGGCCGTAGGGCGCCTTCCACAGCCCGAACCCGTCAGCTCACCCGGTAGGCGGTCAGTGGGAGAAGGAGCGTGTCGCCCGTGGCTGCACGACCCGCGATGAGTTCTGGCCTGAAACGGTCAGCGACGGCTGTATCGATCGGCCTCCTGGCCGGCGGCCTGATCATCACGGTTGGCCCAACCGCTGGCGCGGCTCCCAAGCCGACGCTCAGCGAGGTCCAGGCCAAGCTCCAGAAGCTCACCAACCAGGAGCAGGTTCTCGACCAGCGCTACGACCAGATGAAGCAGGACCTGTCGCTGGCCAACCAGCGGCTCAAGCTGGTCAACCAGGAGTCGGCGCGCTACCAGGCCAAGTTCGAGTCGATGCGCAAGCAGGTCGCCAGGATCGCCGCGCAAGCCTACGAGGACGGCCAGCTCACCTCCACCGCCGCCCTGCTCACCTCCGACGACCCGCAGTCCGTGCTGGACCAGGGCTCGATCCTGATGGAGCTCTCCTCGGCGAACTCGGCGCAGATGACCCAGTTCATCGAGGCCGCCCGGGACCTGGAGAGCGCACAGCAGGCGGCCAAGAACGCCAAGGCCGCGATCATCACCCTGCAGGCCCGGCTGAACGGCCAGCGCACCGTGCTGGTCAAGACCATCGACCAGCAGAAGAAGCTGCTGGCGCAGCTCACCCCGGTGCAGCAGGCCCCGATCGGCCCCGGCGGCGGCAACGGCGGCGGGGGCGGCACACCTCCCCCCGTCTACAAGGGCCCCACCAGCACCCAGGCTGAGAAGGTCGTCGCGTTCGCCTACGCGCAGATCGGCAAGCCGTACGTGTTCGGCGCCTCGGGCCCGGACTCCTACGACTGCTCCGGGCTGACCAGCGCGGCGTGGGCCTCGGTTGGCATCAGCATCCCGCGGACCAGCGAGGAGCAGTGGGCGGGCCTGCCGCACGTGCCCACGTCGGACATGCAGCCCGGCGATATCCTGGTCTTCAACGGCGCCGGGCACGTCGGCATCTACGTCGGCGGCGGCATGATGATCGACGCCCCGCACACCGGCCTGAACGTGCAGAAGGTTGCACTGTCCGGCTGGTACGCCTCGACCATGGACGGCGTGGTCCGGCCCTGACGGCCTGAGCTATGGCGCCCGCCGGGCAGTAGACTTGCCGGCAACCGGAGCAGCATGCCCAAGGTCCTGATCGTCACCAACGACTTCCCGCCCCGCCGCGGCGGCATCCAGTCGTTCGTGCACGCGCTGGCCACCCGGCTGCCCGCGGACGGCGTCGTGGTGTACGCACCCGCCTGGGAGGGCGCGGCCGCGTTCGACGCGCAGCAGCCGTTCCCGGTGATCAGGCACCCAGGATCGCTGATGCTGCCGGTCCGGCCGGTCGCCCGGCGGGCCGCGGCGCTGCTGGCCGAGCACGGCTGCGACACGGTGCTCTTCGGCGCGGCGGCGCCGCTTGGCCTGCTCGCCCCCGGGCTGCGTGCCGCGGGGGCCCGCCGGATCGTCGGGATCACGCACGGCCACGAGGCCGGCTGGGCCGCGCTGCCCGGCGCCCGGTCGCTGCTGCGCCGGATCGGCGAGCACACCGACGCGCTGACCTACCTGGGTGAGTACTTCCGGGTGCGGCTGGCCCAGGCGCTGACCCCGCAGGCCGCCGAGCGCCTGGTGCGGCTCGCGCCCGGGGTGGACACCACGGTGTTCCGGCCCGGCGCGGAAGGCGAGGCGGTCCGCGCCCGGCTCGGCCTGGCCGGCCCCGTGGTGCTGTGCGTCTCCCGCCTGGTCCCGCGCAAGGGACAGGACACGCTGATCCGCGCCTGGCCCCGCGTCCTGGCCGCGCGCGCCGCGGCGGGCGGCCCCGCCCCGGTGCTGCTGATCGTGGGCGACGGCCCGTACCGGGACAAGCTGGGCCGGCTGGCGGAGCAGGCCGGGGTGGCCGGCTCGGTCCGGTTCACCGGGCCGGTGCCCGGGGCTGATCTGCCCGGCTACTACGCCGCCGCGGACGTGTTCGCGATGCCGTGCCGGACCCGTCGCGGCGGCCTCGACGTCGAGGGCCTGGGCATCGTCTACCTGGAAGCCTCCGCGGCGGGCCTGCCGGTGATCGGCGGCGACTCCGGCGGCGCCCCGGACGCGATCGAGCCGGGGGAGTCCGGCTACGTGGTGCCGGGCCGAGACCTCGATGCCCTCGTCAGCCGCCTGGTCGAGCTGCTCGCCGACCCCGCCGCCGCGGCGGCCATGGGCGAAAAAGGGCAGGCCTGGATCCACCGTGAGTGGCGCTGGGACCTCGTCGCCACCCGCCTGGAGAACATCCTGGCGGGCTGACTTCGGACCTGGAACACCGCCCCTCAGCACCGGAAACCCGCCGCGATCAGGAGTAGAGGGCCTCGATCTGCTCGGCGTAGTCCTTGGCCACCTGCGCCCGCCGGACCTTCAGCGATGGGGTGACGTGGCCGGACGCCTCGGTGAAATCGGCCGCCAGCACGCTGAACCGCCGGATCGACTCGGCCCGGGAGACCGCCAGGTTGGCGTCGTCCACCGCGGCCTGCAGTTCCGCGATCAGGTCCGGGTCGCCGGCCAGGTCTGCGGGGCTGGCCCCGGCCGGCTTGCCGTGCTGGTCCTTCCACTTCGTGAACGCCTCGTCGTCCAGGGTGATCAGGCAGGCGATGTACGGCTTCTGGTCGCCGACCACCATGACCTGGCTGACCAGCGGGTGGGCGCGGATCCGGTCCTCGAGCACGGCCGGGGCCACGTTCTTGCCGCCGGCCGTGACGATCAGCTCCTTCTTCCGCCCGGTCACCGACAGGAACCCGGCCTCGTCCAGCGAGCCCAGGTCGCCGGTGTGCAGCCAGCCGTCCCGGTCCAGGTCCGCGGCGGTCGCCTCGGGGTTGCGCCAGTAGCCGCCGAATATGGTCGGGCCCGACAGCAGGATCTCCCCGCCCTCGGTGATCCGCACGGACACGCCCGGCAGCGGCTGGCCGACCGTGCCGATGCGCTGCCGGTCCGGCCGGTTGACGGTCGCCGCCGCGGACGACTCGGTCAGCCCGTAGCCCTCGAGGACCGGGATCCCCACGCCGCGGAAGAAGTGCCCGAGCCGGTCGCCGAGCGGCGCGCCGCCGGACACCGCGTAGCGCACCTGGCCGCCGACGGCCTGCCGCAGCCTGGCGTAGACCAGCCGGTCGTACAGCGCGTGCCGGAGCCGCAGGCCGGGGCCGCGGCCGGCCTCGCCGTCGGCGCGGCTCCACGCCTCCGCGGTGTCCACCGCGGCCTTGAAGATCTTCGCCTTGGCGGGCGAGGCGGCCGCCTGCTGCTGGGCGGTGCTGAACACCTTCTCGAAAACGCGGGGCACGGCCAGCAGGAACGTCGGCCGGAACTCGGCCAGCCCGGCGGCCAGCGTCCGGGTGTCCGCCCAGTGCCCGAGCACGGCGCCGGACTCCATGCAGCCGATCTGGATGATCCGGGCGAAGCTGTGCGCCAGCGGCAGGAACAGCAGGGTGGACGCGCCGGGAGCGGCGAGCACGCTGGCCAGCGGGCCGGCCACCGCGTTGCGGACGTCGGACAGCAGGTTGCCGTGGGTCAGCTCGCAGCCCTTGGGGTGGCCGGTGGTGCCCGACGTGTAGATGATCGTGGCCAGGTCGGCGGCGCCGCGCAGGGTCCGGCGGCTGGCCAGGTCGGCGGCGGCGCCGGGCCGGTCGTTGCTGTTGCTGGCCTGCGCGGACAGCTTGCTGAGCTGGTCGAGCTTCCAGATGCCCAGGTCCAGGCCGGGCAGACGGTCCGCGGCGGCACCGATCGTGGCGGCGTGGGCGTCCGTCTCGGCGAACACCCCGCGGGCGCCGGAGTCGCCGAGGATCCACTCGATCTGCTCCGCGGACGATGTCTCGTAGACCGGGACGGTGACCCCGCCCGCGGTCCAGATCGCGTAGTCGATCATCGTCCACTCGTACCGGGTCTGCGACATCAGCCCGACCCGGTCACCGGGCTCGAGCCCGGCCGCCACCAGGCCCGCGGCCAGCGCCTCGACGTCGGCCCGGAAGGCCGCGGTGGTCACGTCCTGCCACTGCCCGGGTGCGGTGCGGCGGCGCAGCATGACCTCGCCCGGCCGGCGCTCGGCCCGGGTGACCACGATGTCGGCGAGGCTGGCCGAGGCGGGTATCTCGGCCAGCGCAGGGACGCTGAAGGACTGCACGGTCTCTCCCTGGCGGCGGCGCGGCCGGCTCGTCCCGGGCACGCGTTCATGCCGACCGTACCCACCCGCGCGCGATACCTCTCACCGGCACGCGGCTTTCCGGCCGGAACCCGCCGGCGACCCGGGAACCCCGGCGGGCTAGGCGCTCAGCGGGCGGTGGGACCGGTAGCCGGAGAGCCCGGCGCCGCTCTGGCTTGCGATGAACGCGGTCGGCACGGTGAGCAGGATCTCGTCGGCATGACTGAGGCACGCCCAGAGCGAGCCGCCATCGGGGTCCGCCAGCTTGACGTCGGCCTTGCTCGGGCACGGCTGCTGCAGCAGATCGACGACCTGGCACCCGGTGCCGGCCCCGCCGCCCGCCCGGACCACGGCCGCAGCCTCGCGAAGCAGCGAGAACCGGGAGGTGGGCTCCTGGCCGGCCGGCTGCGAGGCGGACGGATCGAGCTGGCCAAGCAGCACGGTGTTGCCGTCCGGGTCGGTGATCTTGACCTCGCCGCCGCGGGCGTGCGGCGGGTAGCCCATGTGCGCGCTGGGCACACCGCCGTCCTCCAGCGCGCTTAGCACGGCTGCGAGGTCGTCGAAATAGAAGTAGAACAGCAGCGGCAGCGCAGGGAGGTCCAGCGGCGGCCGGGTCGAGGTCAGCACCACCCGGCAGTCGCCCTGGCGCAGCGAGGACCAGGCGGAGAACTCCGCCCGCCCGGCCGCCTGCTCGCGGAACCCGAGCCGCTCGTAGAACGCCCGCGAGACCGCGATGTCACGTACGTAGGTGGCCGCCACCATCGACTGCACAGCCGGTGCCATGCCTCAACATACGCTGGCCAGCCGGCTGCCGGCCATACCGCAAGCGAAGCCCAGGACGGCCGGCGGCGGGCGCTTACGCTGTCTGCATGCGGGTCCACGTGGTGAGCGATGTGCACGGCCGCGCTGACGCGCTGGCCGCCGCGGCCGACGGTGCGGACGCCCTGATCTGCCTGGGCGACCTGCTGCTGTTCGTGGACTACGCCGACCCCGGCGCGGGCATCTTTCCCGACCTGTTCGGAGAGGCCGCGGCGCGGGAGCTGATCGGGCTGCGCACCGCGATGCGGTTCGACGAGGCCCGGACGTTCTCCCGGCAGCTGTGGGCGGGCCTGGACGGCGACCCGGCGCAGCGGATCGAGGCGGCCGCGACCCGGCAGTACGCCGAGCTGTTCGCGGCCATGCCGGAGCCGTCCTACCTCACCTACGGCAACGTCGACCTGCCCCGGATGTGGGACGCGCACCTGCGGCCCGGCCACCAGGTGCTCGACGGCCAGCGGACCGAGCTGGGCGGCTGGACGTTCGGGTTCGTCGGCGGCGGGCTCCGCTCGCCCTACCGGACCCCGCACGAGCTGGACGAGGAGGACTACGCGGCCAAGGTGGCCGCGGTCGGGCCGGTGGACGTGCTGTGCGCGCACATCCCGCCGGACCTGCCCGAGCTGCTGTTCGACACGGTGGCCGAGCGGATGGAGGTGGGCAGCGCGGCGCTGCTGGACGCGATCAGGGCGACTCAGCCGCGCTACGCGCTGTTCGGCCACGTGCACCAGCCGCTGGTCAGCCGGGTCCGGATCGGCCGGACCGAGTGCATCAACGTCGGGCACTTCCGGGCCACCGGCCAGCCTTTCGTGCTCTGCTGGTAGCCCGCCCGGTCCCGGGCGCCGCGGCGTCCCGCCAGGCGCTCCGCGGGCGGTACGCTCCGAGCATGGCCGACAGCACCACGTCGAAGATCAGCATCTCGGTGCCGCGCTCCGCGGTGATGGCCGTGGTCGCCGACTTCGAGGCCTACCCGCAGTGGGCCGATGGGGTGAGAAGCGCGGAGATCCTGAGCCGCGGCAGCAACGACCGGGCCGACCGGGTCCGGTTCGCGCTGGACGCCGGGATCATCAAGGACCGGTTCGTGCTGCGCTACAACTGGGACGGCGACGCCAGCGTCCGCTGGACGCTGGACCCGTCCGAGCCGGGCTCGGTCATTACCGAGCTGTCCGGCGGGTACGCACTGGACGACCAGGGCGCCGGCACCGGCGTTACCTACGACCTGACCATTGGCCTGCGTATCCCGGTCATCGGGATGCTCAAGCGCCGGGCCGAGAAAACCATTATCGATACCGCCCTCAAGGGCCTGAAAGCCCGGGCCGAGAACGGAGTGGGCCGGTCATGACCCAGCAGACCCAGCCGCCGCGGCCCGACCCGATCGGCGACTTCCAGCGCTGGCTGATGAAGTCCGGCGCCAAGGAGCTCGGCCGCGAGGTCCGCGGCAACCTCCGCAAGACCTTCGGCCGCTCCTCCGGGGAGGACGTGTGGTCGCAGGCGACCAGGGAGGAGGCGGACGAGCCGCCGGAGTGCGAGTGGTGCCCGATCTGCCGGGCCGCGCGGAAGTACCGGGACAGCAGCGGGCCGGGCGTGGGCGGGCACCTGACCGGCGCCGGCGACGCCTTCGCCTCGGTGGTGTCCGACGCGGTCACGGCGTTCGAGTCGGCGCTGTCCGTGGTGCGCTCGCCGTCCGCGCCGAAGGCGCCGTCCGGGCCATCCGAGCCGAAGGCGCCGTCCGGGCCGGCGGCACCGTCCGGGCCGGCGGACGCGGGCGGGGAGCCTGTTACTCAGGGTGCGGTCACGGCCCAGCCGGACGCGTGGGATCTGGCCGCCGGGGACGGCCCGGGAGAGCCGGTCGATGACCCTGACCATCGGGGTTGACGTCGGGGGGACCAAAGTCGCCGCGGGGGTGGTGGACGAGCGCGGCAAGATCATCGAATCGCTGCGGCGGCGGACCCCGGCGGCCAGCCCGGCCCAGACCGAGCAGGCCATCGCCGACGTGGTCAGCGAGCTGCTCAGCCGCCACCAGGCCACCGCGGCCGGGATCGGCGCGGCCGGGTTCGTAGCGCACACCCGGGACTCGGTCGAGTTCGCGCCCAACCTGGCCTGGCGCCGCGAGCCGCTGCTGGCCAAGGTCCGCCAGCACGTCAGCATCCCGGTGATCATGGAGAACGACGCCAACGCCAGCGCGTGGGCGGAGCTGCGGTACGGCGCTGCCCGCGGGCACGACGACGTCGTGCTGATCACGGTGGGCACCGGCATCGGCGGGGCCATCATCATCGGCGGCGTGCTCCAGCGCGGCCGCTGGGGGATGGCCGGCGAGCCGGGCCACTACCGCGTGGTGCCGGACGGCCGCCTGTGCGGCTGCGGCAACCGGGGCTGCTGGGAGCAGTACGCCAGCGGCAACGCGCTGGTCGCCGAGGCCCGCGAGTTCGCCTGCCGGACCGCGTCCGGCGCGGCGAGGCTGATCCAGCTGGGCGGCGGCACGCCCGAAGGCATCGGCGGCCCGGCCATCACCCAGGCGGCCCGCGAGGGTGATCCGGGCGCCCTGCAGTGCTTTGCCACCGTGGGTCTCTGGCTCGGCCAGGGGCTGGCCGATCTGGCGGCGATCCTGGACCCGGGCTGCTTCGTCATCGGCGGCGGCGTGTCCGAGGCCGGCGACCTGCTGCTCGGCCCGGCCCGGGAGGCGTTCAGCCACACCCTGGTCGGCGGCCGCTACCGGCCGCACGCCGAGATCCGCCAGGCCGAGCTGGGACCAGAAGCCGGGCTCGTCGGCGCCGCCGACCTCGCCCGCCTCGCCTACCCGGGCTGACTGTGCTGGCTGGCGAGCGCAGGGCCGCTGGAGAGGCGCTGCCTTCCCTCCTCGCTCCCTCGGCGCTCCTTCGTCGCGCCTCATCGCTCGTCAGGAAAACAGCGCCGCGGCCCTGCGCTCGCTAGGCCGGCTCCGCCGGCGGGTGGCTGGCTAAGGCCGGCTGGGGCTAGACAACGGCGCCGTCGTCGGGGCCGGAGTCGCGGGGCGGGCGGTCGCCCATCCGGGCCACGATTACCGCGAAACCGCCGATGAATGCGGCCACCGCGCCGAACGTGGCCCACCCCGGCATGGACCACCCGATGGTGGTGGTGACCAGGAGGAACGCCGGGCCGCCGAACAGGGCGGTCCAGGCCCCCTTGGCGACGGGGTCCAGGGCGGGCAGCGGCGGCGGGGGCGGCGGGATGTAGTGCTCGTCGTCGTCCTCGTCGAACCGGCCGGACTGGATGGCGTCCGCGGCGAACGCCGGTCCCGGCACCGGCGGGGGACTGGCCGGCCGCACGACCCGGCGCCGGCCCTCGCTGGCCGGGTCGGCACCGCCCAGGCCGTCCCGGCCGCGTTCCTCGGTGCTGCGCTTGCCCAGGCCGGCCTCATCGGTGCCGCGCCCGTCGAATCCACGCGCGTGCAGGCCGCGCCTGTCCTGGCTGAGCCTGTCCTGGCCGAGACTGTCCTGGCCGAGACTGTCCTGGGCGCCGAACCCGCTGAGCCCGCCGAGGCTGGCCGGTCCTGGACGCCCGGTGGTGCCGGTGCTGCCGGGGGCCGGCCGGGCGCCGGTGCCGCCGTCCAGGTCATCGGTCACGGACCCGGGCCAGGCACTCCACCGGCCCGGGCGGTCGTCGCGGGTGTCCTGGGCGGTAGCCGGCCCGGGCTCGGGCCCGGCCGGCCCGGGTGAGTCCGGCGAGCGGCGCGGGTCGCTGTGCCGGGCCGGCGGCAGATCCTCGCGTTCCGGCCACGGCCGGTCGGTGCCGGCCGGCGCGGCCGGCAGGTCGAACCGGGCGACAAGGTCACGCCAGGCCGCGTCCTCGCCGCTCATGTCCTCTGCCCGTCCCCGCTCGGCCAACCTGCGTCCCTCTCCCCGCTGCCACTGCCCATGCTGTCACGGTGCTTGCCAAGGGCACTGTGCTCCTGAATGAACTCCAGGCTGCCAGTGAAGATGGCTTCCGCGTCGTTGTCCAGGGTTGCGACATGAAAACTATCTGGGCACTCTTGCACGGTGAGCTGCCCGGCGGGCAGTGACCGGCGCAGCACCTCGAGGCTGGCCGGGCCGACGGCGTGGTCCTCGGTGCTCTTGAACACCAGCACCGGAGCGCTGACCTGGCCAAGCTGCGCCTGGGTGGCCTTCCACAGGCCGGGCAGCGAGGCGGCCGCCTTGGTTGGCGTCCGCTCGTAGGCGCCTTCGGTCACGCCGGGCTTCTTGATGTCGTCGCCGACCGCCGCCAGCGAGCTCACCACCAGCTTCAGCACCGGGGCGATCAGGAACAGCTTGGTGTCCGCGGTGACCGCCGGGTTCACCAGGACCAGCCCGCGGACCGCGGAACCGCGCTGCTCGGCCAGCCGCAGCGCCAGGCACGCGCCCATGGACAGGCCGGCCACGAAGATCTCCTCGGCGTCCGCGCGCAGTTCCTGGAAGGCCCGGTCCACCTCGGCGTACCAGTCGCCCCACCGGGTCCGGTTCATTTCCTGCCAGGTGGTGCCGTGCCCGGGCAGACGCGGCAGCGACACGCTCAGCCCGGCCCGGGCCAGGAACTCGGCCCACGGCCGCAGCGCCTGCGGGCTTCCGGTGAAGCCGTGGCACAGCAGAACGCCGACCGGACCGCCGGAGTGGCGGAACGGCTCCGCCCCCGGGATCACCGCCATGACCGCGGCGGCTGCTCCGGCCTGGGCCCGGCTGGCCAGCAGCCGTCCTGGCGGGGGGCGGACGGCCAGCAGCCGTCCTGGCGGGGCCGGCCCGGCCGCGGCGCGGGGGGCTTCGGCGCGGCCGGCCAGCACCACGGCGATCCGGCCCGCGGAAGACCCTCGGCAGCGGCGCCGCCGCGTGGCAGCATGTGATCGTGTATTACTGGGCGGTGAAGGCGGTCCTCGGCCCGCTGCTGCGGATCCTGTTCCGCCCGTGGGCGGAGCATGCGGAGAATGTGCCCCGGCAGGGACCGGTCATCATCGCGAGTAACCACCTGTCGTTCTCCGATCACTTCTTCGCGCCGTTGCCGCTCCCGCGGAAGGTCGTGTTTCTCGCCAAGTCCGAGTATTTCACCGGGCGCGGTCTGAAGGGCCTGGTCAGCAAGGCTTTTTTCAGTGGTGTCGGGCAGATCCCGGTGGACCGGTCCGGCGGCGAGGCCAGCGAGCGGGCCCTGCGCACCGGGCTGCGCGTCCTGGCCAGGGGCGATGTGCTGGGCATCTACCCCGAGGGCACGCGCAGTCCTGACGGCCGCCTGTACCGCGGGAAGACCGGCGTGGCGCGGCTGGCGCTGGAAGCCAGGGCCCCGGTCGTGCCCTGCGCGATGATCGGCACGTTCGAGTTCCAGCCGCCGGGCTCGATCCGGCCGCGGCTGTCGGTCCGGCCCGGGGTCAGGTTCGGCGAGCCGCTGGACTTCTCCCGGTACTACGGCCTGGAGACCGACCGGATCGTGCTGCGCGCGGTCACCGACGAGATCATGTACGCGATCATGAAGCTGGCCGGTCAGGAGTACGTGGACCAGTACGCGAAACGCACCAAGGACCGCGGCGGGAGCGGCCGGAAGCTGCCCAGGAGCGCCTAGTACGTGAACTTTTCTGCCGTGGGAGCCGAGCCCCGGTCGCGGCTGCCCCGTGACGGCTACCCTTTCGGGCGAGACCACGAGAGGGAGTCCCAGTATGCGAGTGGGAGTGCTGACCGGAGGCGGCGACTGCCCCGGTCTGAACGCGGTAATCCGCGCTGTCGTGCGCCGCGGCGTGACCGAGTTCGGGTACGAGTTCATCGGTTTCCGTGACGGCTGGCGCGGGCCGCTGGAAGGCGACACGGTGCCGCTGGACATCCAGGCCGTACGCGCCATCCTGCCCCGCGGCGGGACGATCCTCGGCTCGTCGCGGACCAACCCGCTGGCCGAGTCGGCGACCGCGGGCGGGCGCACCGGCGTCCAGCGGATCCGCGACAACCTGGAGGGCCTGGGCGTCGACGCGCTGATCGCGATCGGCGGCGAGGACACCCTGGGCGCCGCGTCCCGGCTGCACGAGGAGGGTGTCAATGTTGTCGGCGTGCCCAAGACGATCGACAACGACCTGGGCGCCACCGACTACACGTTCGGCTTCGACACCGCGGTCAACATCGCGATGGAGGCCATCGACCGGCTGCACACCACCGCCGAGAGCCACCACCGGGCGCTGATCGTCGAGGTGATGGGCCGCAACGTGGGCTGGATCGCGCTGCACGCCGGGATGGCCGGCGGCGCGAATGTGATCCTGATCCCGGAGAAGCCGTTCGACATGGAGAAGGTCTGCGCCTACGTCGAGCACCGCTTCGAGACCCGGTACGCCGCGATCGTGGTCGTGGCCGAGGGTGCCCGGCCGCTCGACGGCGACATCACCGCGTCCGGGCAGCTGGACGAGTTCGGCCACGTGCGGTTCGGCGGGGTGGGCCAGATGCTGGCCGCCGAGATCGAGAAGCGGACCGGCAAGGAGGCCCGCTGCACGGTGCTCGGCCACATCCAGCGCGGCGGCACCCCGACCGCGTTCGACCGGGTGCTCGCCACCAGGTTCGGGCTCCAGGCCATCGCCGCTGTGCACGACGGCGCGTCCGGCGTGATGATGTCGCTGCGGGGGACGCAGATCGTCCGGGTCCCGCTCGCCGAGGCGGTCTTCGAGCCCAAGCTGGTCCCGCCCGAGCGCTATGCCGAGGCCGAGGTCTTCTTCGGCTGATTGAGGATCAAGGTCCGGAGGCAGCGGGGCGGGCGCCCGCTCCACCATCGCCAGTCATGGGAGGCGGGTGTGCCCAACCTTGACCCGGCGGTGGCACGGCACTGGATCGATCGCTGGGACGCTCAGCAGCGGGGATACCTGCCTGACCGGGAAGAGCGGTTCACCGCGCTCATCGACGCTGTGAA
>DASVBE010000037.1:0-2312 GCA_036375995.1 Streptosporangiaceae bacterium
CCAGGAACTGCTGCTGCTGGACCCGCTGCACTCCATGCTCGACGAGGAAAGCGCGCAGCAGGTCCGCGCCCTGATCGCGAAGGGTGCGCTGTCACCGGGCGTGATGGCGACGTCGGACTGCAAGGGTGACCACGAGACGCTGGCCGAACGAGGCGTCGACTTCATCCAGGAACCGGCCGAACGCCCCTACGGCATCGAGGCGCTGCTCCGCGACGACTCGGGCAACTGGTTCAGCTTCTGCCAGCACAAGTTCATGGAGCAGAAGGCCTGAGACGCGCCGCCAATTCGGCACGCGGCGAGCGCAAGCGCGCCGCCAATTCGGCATTGCGGCGGGCGAAATCAGCCCAGCCGGGCGGCGTCTCGGCTAGGTGGCGGCGGGCGGCGGCCGGCCCGCAGGGGCGCTGCCGCCAGCCGCGCATCCTCCCGTCGCGGATCTCGAACCAGACGAGCACGCCGTCGGCCCAGCCGCACACGTCGGCGTCATCCTGGGTCCCGGTGACCTTCTGCTCCCCGGTCACCCAGTCCAGCGCCTCGAGCTCGGCCTGCAGCCGGCCCGCGAACTCGAAGGCCAGTGCGGCCGCAGCCGCGTCGCGGCGGGCGGTCAGCTCGGCGCGCAGCGCGGCCACCGCGGCCCGATCCCGGTCCAGCACCGCGGCGATGGTCCGGGCCAGCCCGGACCGCGCCGCGGGCGAGGCGCCGAGCACCCGGGCCATGTCACGTTCGGTTCCCGCCCGGGCGTCCCCGGCGTAGCCGAGCGGCAGGACCCGGCCGAGCCCGGCCACCGCGTCGCGCACCTTCTGGCCGCCCAGGTAGGGACCGAAGTCGCCGGGCGCCGGCTGGCGCACCACGGTCAGGCCGGGGCGGCGCGGAGACGCGCTCAGCCTGATCCACACCTCGGCCTCCTGGCCGCCCAGGCTACGGTTCCACGGCGGGCGGCGATGCTCGAGCAGGTTGCGCTCCAGCCACGCCGCCTCGTGCGCGGAATCGCAGGTCACCGCCTCGACCCGGGCAATCCGGGCCACCATCGGAGCCAGGTGGGCCCGGTCGCCGAGGTCTCCCCAGTAGGACAGCACCCGGCGGCGCAGGCTGACCGCGCGGCCGATGTAGAGGACCCGTCCGGCCCGGTCACGGAAACGGTAGACACCTGGGGCCTGCGGGAGGACGGCGGCGCTGACCGGAGGAGTGCCCTGCGAGCCCACCGTACGAGCCCACTGCACCGGGACGGCCCTGTCAATAAGTAGCGTCAATGCGAGGCGTCACGGGCCACGGCAGGCAGCCGCGCGGTGCGCGTGGTGCGGGGCATGCCGCTGCAATACAGTTTCCTTCATGGCGGAATCCGAGCCTGGCGGCGAGATCGCCCGCAGCGAACTGCGCGCCTCACACGACGACAGGGACCGGGTGGTCGAGTTGCTCCGGGTGTCCGCCGGGGACGGCCGGCTGACCGCCGAGGAACTCGACGAGCGGCTGGAACAGGCCATGACCGCGCGGACCTACGGCGAGCTGGCCAGGCTGGTCGCCGACCTGCCCGCGGCGGGATCCGCGGTGAGCCCGGCGACGGCGCCGCAGGCCAAGGAAGTAGCACGCATCGACACCCGCAGCGGGCACGTCAAGCGGGTCGAGCGGTGGGTCGTCCCGCAGCGGATGGAGGTCAAGGTGACCAGCGGTCACGTGCTGCTGGACTTCACCCAGGCGGTGATCACGCAGCCTACGCTCAAGCTCGACGTCGATGTGCGCAGCGGGCACGTCAGGCTGCTGACCCGGCCGGGGATCGTGGTGGACGCCGACGACGTGGCCGTCCGCAGCGGTCACGTCCGGGTCAAGGCGCCGTGGGGTTCGGAGATCCCGGTCCAGCTTCACATCGAGGTCACCGGCCGGGTCGGCAGCGGGCACCTCGTCGCGCGGCCGCGGTTCCGGACCTTCTGGCAGTGGCTGACCAGGCAGCCCAAGCCCTACATGATCGCCGCGCGCTGAGCATGGCTACTCGACTGGTGCACCTGGTTGTGGACGCGGCCGAACCGGCCAGGCTGGCCCGGTTCTGGGCCGGGGCGCTCGGCTGGGAGATGACCGCCGAGGAGCCCGACGAAGTGGATGTCTGGCCGCCCGGTTTCAGCTACCCCGATCCGTCGGCGCTGCCCCTGGTGTTCGTGCCGGTACCCGAGCCGAAGAACGGCAAGAACCGGGTGCACCTGGACCTGGCCACGGAGTCGGTCAGGCACCAGGCGGCCGAGGTGGAGCGGCTGCTCGCCCTGGGCGCGGTGCCCGCCGACATCGGACAGGGCGATGTCCCGTGGACCGTGCTGGCCGACCCGGAA
>DASVBE010000326.1:0-18261 GCA_036375995.1 Streptosporangiaceae bacterium
CTTGCTCGACTTCAGGATCCCGGCGCCGGACACGTCGATGACGTAGCCCGGGTCGTGCGGGGCGAAGTGCTCGATCTCCGCCGCCATCCGGCCGGCGCCCAGCTCGGCCCGGAGCCGGTACCAGTAGTACTGGTTGATCACGCCGAACGTGGCCTGGCCGCGGCTGACCTTGTCGACCAGCGTCTCGTTGTCCGGGTAGATGTGCCCGGACGCGTTCGCCTTGACCGCGTCCAGCCAGCTCAGCGTGGCCTGCTTGCCGTAGCTGCGGATGAGCGAGGTGACGACCGGCTGGAAGTCGGTCTCCTGCGGGGCGAGCGCCAGCTTGCCCCTGAACGCCGGGTCGGCGAAGTCCCTGATGTGGGTGGGCAGCTGGGCGGGCTGGATCAGCTTCGGGTTGTAGACGATCACGCTGACCCGGGCCGACACCCCGGCCCAGTCGCCCTGCGGCGAGCTGTACCTAGCGGGTGCCAGCGCGAGCGTGGCGGGCTTCACCGCGGACAGCAGGCCCTTGCCCTGGAGCAGTTCGAGCGGCGGCGTGTTCTCGGTGAAGAACAGGTCCGCGGGGGAGCGCGTGCCCTCGGTGGCGATCTGGTTCGCCAGCGCGTCCTCGTCGTCGCTGCGCACGTTGACGGTGATGCCGGTCTGGTCGGTGAACGCCTTCACCAGCGCCTGGGTGGTCTGCGGGTGCTGCCCGCTGTACAGCGTCAGGGCCGGGCCCGAGCCGGTGCCGCCCGCGGCACCGGCGCCGCACGCGGTGAGCGCGCCGCAGGCCGCGACCGCGGCCACCGCGGCGGCCGGGGCCAGAAGCCGGGGGAGCCGCAGGCGCCGACGACGGGTGGGCGCGCTGAACACAGGTACTGCCTCCTTGCTCGCGTGATTCTGCCGGGAAAGGGGCACCGGGGCCCGCGGCTCCGAACAAGATCGGTTCGGCCAGGAAGTGAGCTTAGGCTAACCTAAGAAACAGTGTCAACGCCGGGGCGCGGTGACTTGCCACACACTTCCGGGTGCGCGCCCATCACTGCCCGGGACCGGGAATCTCATCCGCGCCCGGCGGGTTTTCCCCTGAACACCGGGTTCGCCAGCGGAGTTGCCACCCGCGTACGGTGGTGATTACTGCGACTCAAGTGCCGAGGTGCCCGCAATGCGAGACATCCTGGAGCCGGTCCTCAAGTGGTGGACCTCCGGAGAGACCGTCGGCCTGGCCACGGTGGTGCGCACGTTCAGCAGCGCGCCCCGCGAGCCGGGCGCCGCGCTCGCCGTGTCCGCCGGGGGCGAGGTCGTTGGCAGCGTGTCCGGCGGCTGCGTCGAGGGCGCTACCTACGAGCTGGCCACCTCGGTCATGGCCAGCGGCCAGCCGGTCCTGCAGCGCTACGGGATCAGTGACGACGATGCCTTTTCTGTCGGCCTGACCTGCGGCGGCATCATCGACATCTTCGTCGAGCCGGTGGACAAGGAGCGATTCGCCGAACTGGCGGAGGTCGCCGCCGCCACGGCGGCCGGCGAGCCGGTCGCGATCGCCACGGTGATCGACGGCCCGGGCCGGATCGGCGCCCGCCGGATCATCTGGCCGGCCGGCCGGGAGCCGGCCGCGGCCAAGGGCACGCTCGGCTCCGGCGACCGGCTCGACCAGGCCGTGGACGACGACGCCAGGGGCATGCTGGCGCAGGGCGTCACCGGGGTCCGGCGGTACGGCGCGGCGGGTGAGCGGCGCCTGGACGACCTGGGCGTGTTCGTGCAGTCCTTCGCCCCGCCGCCGCGGATGCTGGTGTTCGGCGCGATCGACTTCGCCGCCGCGGTGGCCCGGGCCGGCAAGTTCCTCGGCTACCGGGTCACGGTCTGCGACGCCCGGCCGGTGTTCGCCACCGCGGCGCGCTTCCCTGAGGCGGACGAGGTCGTCACCGAGTGGCCGCACCGGTATCTGTCCCGGATCACGGTGGACGAGCGCACGGTCATCTGCGTGCTCACCCACGACCCGAAATTCGACGTGCCCCTGCTCGAGGTCGCGCTGCGCACCCCCGCCGCCTACATCGGCGCGATGGGCAGCCGCCGCACCCACGACGACCGGCTGGCCCGGCTCCGGGAGGCCGGCCTGACCGAGGCCGAACTGGCCCGGCTGCGCTCGCCGATCGGTCTCGACCTCGGCGCCCGCACCCCCGAGGAGACCGCGGTCGCCATCGCCGCCGAGCTCATCCAGCTCCGCTGGGGCGGCAGCGGCAAGCCGCTGACGGTCACTTCGGGCCGTATCCACCACAACCAGCCCGCTTAGGGCCCGCTCCCCGCCAGGCGCGCCCCGCGGCCGCCCGTCCCCAGTTCAAGGACCAGTAAGGATTACGCTGCCGGGCCCGCGGGCCACACGGCCGAGGCCGGCGACCCGGATCAGCGGGCCTAAGGTGGCTGGCGTGAGCGGCACAGGCGAGCCGGAGGGCGTGGCGGGGATCCTGCTCGCGGCGGGGTCAGGGAGCCGGCTGGGCCGTCCCAAGGCCGCCGTTGAGATCGGCGGCGAGACGCTGGCCAGCCGGGGGATCGCGGTGCTGCGCGCGGGTGGGGCCGCGCCAGCGGTGCTGGTCACCGGCGCTTTGGCGGTGACGGTGCCGGGCACGCTGGCGGTGCACAACCCGGACTGGGCTTCCGGCATGGGGTCGTCGCTGGTCGCCGGGCTGTCCGCGGTGCCCGCCGGATGCGGCGCGGCGGTGATCGCGCTCGCCGATCAGCCGCTGGTGGGCCCGGCTGCGGTGGCGCGGCTGATCGCCGCCTACCGGGCCGGGGCGGCGGTAGCGGTGGCGGCCTACGGCGGCGCGCCGCGCAACCCGGTGCTGATCGCCCGCGTGCACTGGCCCGCGGTGATCGCGCTGGCCACCGGGGACGCCGGGGCCCGGCCGTTCCTGCGGGCCCACCCGGAGCTGGTCACGCTCGTGGAATGCGGCGACACCGGCCGCCCCGACGACATCGACACCGAGGCCGACCTGGCCCGGATCGCCGGGCTTGCCAGCACAGGCCCGGCTGGCACAGGCCCGGCTGGCACAGGCCCGGCTGGCACAGACCCCGGCTAGGCCAGGCTCGGCTAGGCCAGAGCGGCCGTGATGCCCCAGGAGTGGGTCACGCTGGCGCCGGGGTCCAGGGTGATCAGGTCGTCGCCGGTGGCGAACGCGTTGGGCGGGCAGGTCATCGGCTCGATCGCGATCGCGGTGCGGCGGCGTGCGGGGGGCAGCGGGTCGCCGGTGAACACCTGCAGCCAGGAGTAGCCGTCCCCGGCCCACAGGGCCACCTCGGTGCCGCCGGACCGCAGCCGGGCCCAGGCCCGGCCGTCGCTGTCCCGGCGCAGGCCGGTCAGCGCGTGGTCCATGACGGTCGCGCCGATCTCCCGGCCGGCCAGGAAGTCGAACTCCGACCCGGCCACGTCCTGCGGCGGGCCGCCGGGCAGGCCGCGCTCACCGGCGGGCACGTACGCGGCCGTGGGCAGGGTCAGCTCGCAGCCGTCGATGAGCGGCGCCCCGGCGGTCAGGTACGGGTGGTGCCCGGTGCCGTACGGGGCCGGGCGGGACCCGGCGTTGCGCGCGGTGACGGTCACCGTCAGGCCATCCGGGCCGAGCCGGTAGCCGGCCGCGAGGTCCAGGCAGAACGGGTAGCCCGGCCGGCCGAGCAGCTGATGCCGCAGCAGCACCTGCGCGCCGTCGCTGACCGCGGCCTGCCAGCCGGCCCACCGGGTCAGCCCGTGGATCGCGTTGCCGTTGGCCGGCTCGCTCAGGTCCAGCTGGTAGTCGCCGCCGCCGAACGAGTACCGGCCACGGTCGACCCTGTTGGGCCAGGGGGCCAGCAGCTCGCCGGAGCCCGCGGGCGGCACCTCGTCCGCGTCGTAGCTGGTGATCAGGTCCTGGCCGCGGTAGCTCAGCCGGCGCAGGCCGGCCCCCAGGGCGGTGACGGTGGCCCGGTAGTCACCGGCGGCGAGCTCGTACTGGCGGCCGGTCAGCGGGACGGGATTGGCCATTGCGCGTGTCCTTCGTCAGTGTCCATCGTCAGGGGGCGGAACTGCTGGGGCGGAAGGGACACCGGCCATTCGTGCCGGCGGGGCTGATAGGGGAGCGGGGGACCGTCAGCCCCGCCAGCAATTGCACGATAACCGCCGCCGGGCGCCGTGTGGGTCAAGTTGGCTAACCCCGGTGAGATCACTTGATCACATACGGGCTTCGGGTTGCTAACTATTTCGGGTTGCTAACTATTGGGCCACGCGAGGGCGCCCGGCCGGCGGAGCCGGCAGAGCGAGCGCAGGTGCCGCCGGCGCTGTTTTCCCGACGAGCGATGGGGCGCGACGAAGGAGCGCCGAGGGAGCGAGGAGGGAAGGCAGCGCCTCTCAGCGGCCCGGAGCGAGCCGGCTAGCACTGTGCGGGACGAGCTGGCCGGTCCTGACTGCCTCGGCGGCGAGCACGCCGAACAGGTAGAAGTACGCGGACTCCTCGTCCTCGAACGCGCGGACCTCGTGCCGGGCGCCGCCCATGAAGCTGAACACCTCGAAGCCGTCCGGGGTCTCGATCACGCACAGCGCTCCGTCGACCTCCTCGCCCACCGCGTAGGCGGCCGGCGAGATCGCGGCCTGGCTGGCCAGTTCGGTGAAGATGCCCCGGATGGCGGCCCGGGACTGGGCCGACCGGCGGCGGCGCCGGGCATCGGGGCCCTGATCCGGGGCGGGTGAGCCGCTGCCGGGCTGCGGCCGGCTGGCCGGGGCGGCGCCCGGGCCCGTGCGGGTCAGCGGTGCCCGGGCCGGGGCGGCCGGCGGTACGGCCGGCGGGGCGGGCGGGGCCAGCGTCGGCGCGGCCAGCGTGGTGCTGCCCGGGTTCGGCCCGCCGGGACTGGTGAGCGGCGGGGCCGGCCGTGGCGGCGCGGTCAGCACCGACCCGGCTGGGGCCGCGGCGGCCGCGTTCCGCCCGGGCGGGGCGCCGACCGCGGCCAGCGTCGCGCCGCCGGGGTTCGGGCCGCCTGATGAGGCGGCCGGCGCGGGCGGCAGCGGAACGGGGGCCAGCGGCGCGGGCGGTGGCGTCCGGCCGGACGCCGAGGCGCCTGCGGTGGCCAGGGCGGGCTCGGCCGCCATCACGTTGGGCGAAGTCGCGTCGGCTGAGGTGGTGGCCTGTGGCGGTTCCAGGCTGCCCGGGCGGGCGCCGATGGGACCGCCGATGCTGCCACCGGGCCGACCGCCAATCGGCCCGCTGGTGTGCTCGCCGGGCCGTGCCGGGGGACGGCCGCTGAGCCCGGCGGGACCGGCGCTGCCGGCCCCGGGCGAGGTGCCGATCGGCCCGCTGAGATGAGCGCCGATGGGGCCGCTGGCGTTGTCCCCGGGGCGTCCCGGGGAACGGCCGCCGGGCCCGGCGGGAACGGCCTCAGCGGGGCCGCGGTCGACCGGGCCGGGATGGCTGGCCGCGGTGGCCGCCCGGAAGGCGGCCGCCTCCAGCGCCGACGGGCCGGCGCTGCCCGCGGCCCGGCCCGCGGGCCCGGGCCGGTAATCCGGGCTGGTGAGCGGCGAGGCACCCAGTGGCGAGGCACCGAGCGGCGCTGGGCCCGGCGAGGCGGGCTGGGCGGGCGGTATCTGACGCGGCCTCGCGCCGGGCGCCGGGAACTCGCCGGTGGCCGGCCCGAAGCCATCGCCGCCCCGGCCGTCAGGGCCGGGCCCAGCGGGCGGCCGGGAGCCGGGGGCTGGCCCGCTGGGGCCGCCGCCGGGCGGGGAGTACGCGGCGGGCGCCGGATAGCCGTAATCCTTCTGGCTTGATCGGCTGGGGCCGTAACCCGGCCCGCCCGGAGCGCCGGGACGCGGGCTGTCGCCGCGGCCCGGGCCTGAGCTGTAGCCGGGGCCCCGCCCGGGCACGGCGCCGAACCCGGGGCCCGGCGCGGAGGCGGCGCCGAAGCCGGGCGGGGCGGAGTAGTCCGGGGCCGGGCCGAAGTCGGTCGTCACGGCCCCGAAGTCGGCCGCCGGGCCGTAGCTGTCGGCCGGGGGCCGGTAGCCGACCGCAGGCACCGGCCCGGTGGTGACGGCCGGCATGCTGCCGGTGTTCACCGCGGGCATGTTCCCGGTGCTGATCGCACGCATGGTCCCGGTGTTGATGGCGGGCATCGACCCGGTGTCCGACCGCGGCGGGAAGTAGTCCGACCGGTCCTCGGTGATCTCGGTGACCTCCTCGCGCGGGGTCACCAGCTCGTACACGCCGCGGTCGACCTGCCAGTAGCCGAGTTCCTGGGCCTGGAAGGCGTCGTGGCCGATGTAGGCGATGTGCAGCCGGTCACCGAGGTCGTCCAGGACCATGCAGCGCTGGCCCCGGTAGCGGCCCATCGGCCGGGACTCCCACAGCGCCTGGACGTACTCCATGCTCAGCTGCTTGCGCCAGTGCCCGGTGGCCGGCTCGAAGCCCAGTTCCTCCGGCGGCGGGCAGGCCGCGAACAGCACCACCTGGCCGTCGGCTGGCCCGATCCCGGCCTCATAGGGGACACCCTGGTAGGTCGCCATCAGCCGGTACCGCATGTCAGATCCCTCCGGACGGGCGCAGCCATGCCTGGCCGTCGAAGCGGGCGATGAACTCTTCCGTCCCGTTGGCAAGCCGGTACATCTCGGTGCCGACCGGCACCGGGATCGGGTCGGTGTAGTACTCGGCAATGCTGTTCACCCGCGAGGAGGTGTAGCCCGTACCGGAGAACGGCGGCTTGCCTCTCCAGTCACCTCCCAGCTCAGGAGAATAGGGGATCATGTACGAATCGACCGCCACGGCGGTCCAGCGCAGGATGTAGACCTCGGCCGTGTCCGGCCCGAACTCCGACCCCTCGTAGCCAAGATCAAGGGCGTCGGCGAGCTCCGCCGGATCACGGAACGAGCAGTCCCTGGCCCGGTACACGAAGCCCGCGATCACCGCCCGGCGGCCCGTCAGGTACGGCTCGACCAGCCGCGGCGGGATCGCCTTCTGCAAGAGCGTTCCGGGCGGAATGGGACTGGAGGCACTCTGGGCCTGGCGCACGCGCTCCCCTGGTAGGACTCCGGTGCAGTGCCAAGAGACTCTCATAGAGGGAAATACACCCTCAACCGCTTCCGCTGACTGGCCAGGCAGCCTGGGCGGCAGCCGCCTGCCCACGGGCCGCCGGACGCGGAAACTACAGTGGTCGGCGTGCTCGGCCATACCGACAGCAAGTTCGCCGCGGACGACGGCTCGGCCGATCCGGCGGCAGCCGCGGCGCTGGCCGCGTTCGCCGCGGGCACCGGCAGCGAGCACGCCGCGCTGACCGCGCTGGCCGGGGTCCGGCTGCTGGTCCCGGTGGTCGCCGCCGAGGTGCCGGACGGTGACCCGGCGCTCCCGGGCGCCTCCGGAAGCAGCTGCCACGTACCCGGCGGCGAGAAGACCAGCGAGATGAGCATCCCCACGCTGATCGGGCAGGACGGCCGGGCCGCGGTCCCGGCGTTCACCAGCCTGGCCGCGATGCACGCCTGGCAGCCGGGCGCCCGCCCGGTGCCGGCCGACGCCGCCCGGGTCTGGCAGGCCGCGGCGGCGGACGCCGCCGCGGTCGTGCTCGACATCGCCGGCCCCGTGCCACTGGCCATCGACGGCGCCCGGCTGGCCGCGCTGGCCGCGGGCCAGCCGGTCCCGCCGCCCGAGCACGATCCCGACGTGCGCGCGGTGATCGGCGCCGTGGCCGCTGGGCATCCCCAGGTCACCGCCGTCCGGCTGGCCGGCGGCCCGGCCGGTGAGGGCCCGGACCTCACCGTTGAGCTCACCCTGGCCCCGGGCGCACCCCCGGACACGGCCGGGCAGCTGGGTGCTGAGGTCCTCGCCCGCCTGGGCACCCGGCTCCGCCGCGGCCTGGCCGTCACCACCACCACCCCGGCGCACCCATGATCACGGAGGCTTCCCGGTGCTCCCGGGGCACGCATCTAGCCGCGATCATGATGGGCCGCCTTCATGATCCCGGAGGATGGCGGGTGCTGGAGCACCCGCCATCCTCCGCGATCATGAAATGCCTGCCGCTGGCTCACAGCCGGGCCGTCCACCCGATGACCAGCCTGCGCAGGGACGGCCTCCCTGGACCAGATATTTCGGATTTGGGCGGATACACCCCGGCACCCGGAATCCACCGTGATCATGCAGGGCTAGTGGCCCAGGCGCTCGCCGGCCTCGATGAGTGCCGTGAGGCGATTGCTGACCGGGGCCAGCGGGCACTGCCAGGCCGGGTCGTACCGGCAGGACGGGTGGTACAGGAAGTTCAGGTCGAGGACCAGGCTGCCGGCCGCCGCGCCCGGTCCCAGGTCCGCGGACTTGGCCGTGTCCAGCGCGTACCGGCCGCCGCCGTAGCTGGCCGTGCCCGCCGTGCCGTCCCGGACCGGGACGAACATGCCGCCGCCGTACTGCCGCAGCCACCAGACGCCGAGCGTCCCGCCCATGGGTGCGGGCAGCTCGACCTGGCCGATCAGGGTCAGCGGCGTCCGGCCGTCATGGTCGGTAGGCAGGGCCAGCTCGGCCGGCCCCGGCGGTGGCCGCAGCTCCAGCTCGAACCGCAGGTCCGGCCGGTACGGCCAGTACGGCAGGCCGGTCTCGCGGAGCGGGTCACCGGGCGGCAGCGGGCTCTGCGGGTGGGTACGGAACAGCTCGTCCCGCCCGGCCCGCCACAGCGCGTGGCCGGCCTGCGGGTCAGGCTCCGCGCGCACGGCTGCGTACACCTCACTTATGCGCCTGCGCCAGTCGAGCAGTTCCAGGAAGGCGGTCACAGGCACCCATCCGTGGTCCAGGGCGGGGCCGCGCGCAGGGCGCCCGGCGCAAATCCGGCGGCCAGCGCGGTCAGCGCCGCGTCCAGGTACAGCGTGAGATCCGCGTCCGCGCGCTCGGCCCAGCGGTCGTAGGCTGCGCGGCACGCGGCCAGCGTGGCGCGGCCGACGGTGAGCGGGTACAGCGATCCGGCCGGCTGGCCGGTGCGGCTGGCCACGAAATCGCTGATGGCCCGCTCCCAGGCGTCGTAATGGGTGGCCGCGCTGGACACCAGCGCGGGCTCGGTGCCGATCAGGTTCATCCGGGCGCGCAGCTCGGGCACGTCCTCCGCGCGGTAGTGGTTGGCCGCCACCACGGCCTGCCGGATCGCGTCCATCATCTCCGTGGCCGGGGGCACGGCGGCGAGCGCGGCGCGGATCGTGCCGACCTCGTGGTCGAACTCGGACCACAGCACGCTGGCCTTGGAGCTGAAGTAGCGGAAGAACGTCCGCGGGCTGACCCCGGCCTCGGCCGCGATCTGCTCGATCGTGGTGGCCTCGAAACCCTGCTCGGTGAACAGCCGCAGCGCGATGAGCTCCAGCGCCCGGCGGCTCGTCCCCGGCGGGCGGCCCCGGCGCGTTGCGGTGCTGGCTGGCTCGCTCCGGGCCGCTGAGAGACGCCGCCTTCCCTCCTCGCTCCTTCTTCGCTCCTTCGTCGCTACGTCGTCGCTCGTCAGTCCAGGCGGCGCCGGCGGCCCTGCGCTCGCAGACGGTGCCGGCGCCTCGGTCACGGTCCGCCTCCCTGGTCGCCCGGCCGGTGTCCGGCGCTGCCCATGTCCGGCGGCGCCCTTGTCCGGCGGCGCTGGCCGACGTTAGCATTCAGCCTATATTCGTCATGCTGTGACGGAAAGCATCCCCGGCGGCCGCGGCCAGAGGAGAGTGCCCGATGAGCAACCCGACCATGATGGAAGCGGCGCCGGACGTCACCGTGGCCGAGCCCGGGCCGGCCGAGCCTGTGCTGGACGAGGAGCTGGTCACCGCGGACCTGCTGGTCGAGGAAGTGTCCATCGACGGCATGTGCGGTGTCTACTGACGCGGTGCCGCGTGGCCCGGTGCCGTTCGATCTGGACGCGGGCTGGCGGCTGCATCCGCAGGTCGCGGTCCGCCCGGAGCGGTTCGGCGCGCTGCTGTATCACTTCGGCACCAGGCGGCTGTCCTTCCTCAAGCATCCCGCGCTGCTGACCGTGCTCGAGTCGCTGGAGGGTGCGCCCACGGCGCGGGCGGCCTGCGCGGCAGCGGGCATTGACGGCCCCGGCCTGCCCGCCTTCCGGGCCGCGCTGGCCACCCTGGCCGCCTCGGCGATGATCGAGCTGAAGGCCGCCCGGTGAGCGGCAGCACGGCGACTGGCAGCACGGCGACTGGCAGCCCGGTGACCGCCCCGCTGGTGGCGGAGTTCCAGTACGGCCTGGCCGCGCCGATCTGCCTGACCTGGGAGCTCACCTACGCCTGCAACCTGTCCTGCGTGCACTGCCTGTCCAGCTCGGGCCGCCGCGACCCGCGCGAGCTGAGCACCTCGCAGTGCCAGGCGGTGATCGACGAGCTCGAGCGCATGCAGGTGTTCTACGTCAACATCGGCGGCGGCGAGCCGACCGTCCGGCCGGACTTCTGGGACCTGGTGGACTACGCCACCGGCCACCATGTCGGGGTGAAGTTCTCCACCAACGGCGTGAAGATCACCCCGGCGGTCGCCGCGCGGCTGGCCGCCAGCGACTACACCGACGTGCAGATCTCGCTGGACGGCGCGACCGAAGCGGTCAACGACGCGGTCCGCGGCCCCGGCTCGTACGCCATGGCGCTGCGCGCGATGGATACGCTGGCTGCCGCCGGGTTCCGCGGCTTCAAGCTGTCTGTGGTCGTGACCAGGCAGAACGTGACCCAGCTGGACGCGTTCCAGGCGCTGGCGGGGCGGTTCGGCGCGCAGCTGCGGCTGACCCGGCTGCGCCCATCGGGCCGCGGCGCGGACGTCTGGGACGAGCTGCACCCGACCGCGGACCAGCAGCGGCTGCTCTACGACTGGCTGACCGAGCGCGGCGAGCAGGTGCTGACCGGCGACTCGTTCTTCCACCTGGCCGGGTACGGCGGCGTGCTGCCCGGGCTCAACCTGTGCGGCGCGGGCCGGGTGGTCTGCCTGATCGACCCGGTCGGCGACGTGTACGCGTGCCCGTTCGCCATTCACGACAGCTTCCTGGCCGGCAATGTGCTCGGGCCAGGCGGGTTCGCCGCGGTCTGGCGTGACTCGGAGCTGTTCGCGGACCTGCGCCGCCCCCAGACCGGCGGGGCCTGCGGGTCCTGCTCGGCCTACGACTCGTGCCGCGGCGGCTGCATGGCGGCCAAGTTCTTCACCGGCCTGCCGCTCGACGGCCCGGACCCCGAGTGCGTCCGCGGCCACGGCGAGGCCGCGCTGGCCGCGCCTGGCCGCTCGGACGGTGCCCCCCGCCCGTCCGGCGATCACTCGCACCGCACGTCACCGCGCCCGCGTCAGCCGGTCCCGGTGGCCATTGGCCGCCGCCCGCCGGACGACGGCGGCGGGTTCACGGACCGCTTGCACCCACCGGACCGGGCCTGCGACGCAAGCCCGCTGGCGGGCTTCCGCCCCGGCGGACCCTGACGTGTCTGCCGCTGGTGCGCCCCGGCTGCTCGACACGGTGACGCTGGCGGGCCGGACCGCGCCGTCCCGGGTGATCTTCGGGCCGCACGAGACCAACCTGGGCCGGGGCCGCGCACTGTCGGCCCGGCACACGGCCTACTACGAGCGGCGTGCGGCCGGCGGCGCGGGGCTGATCATCACCGAGACCGCCTCCGTGCACGGCTCCGACTGGCCGTACGAGCGGGCGCCGCTGGCCGCGGACTGCGCCGGCGGCTGGCGCGAGATCGCCGCGGCCTGCCATCCGCACGGCGCGCTGGTGCTGGCCGGGCTCGGCCACACCGGTCTGCAGGGCTCGTCGGCGTACTCACAGTCGGTGCTGTGGGGGCCGTCCGGGTTCACCGACGCGGTGAGCCGCGAGACCCCGATGATCATGGAGGAACCGGAGATCGCCGCGCTGGTGGCCGGGTTCGCCGCGGCCGCCGCGGCCGCGGCCGCGGCGGGCCTGGACGGGGTCGAGCTGGACGCCGGGCCCGGCGCGCTGCTCCGCCAGTTCCACTCCGGGCTGACCAGCCAGCGCGCTGACCGGTACGGCACGGACCGGCTCGCGCTGACCCGCGAGGTGCTGGCCGCGGTGCGCGCCGCGATCGGTCCGGGCCGGATCCTGGCGCTGAGGCTGAGCTGCGACGAGCTGGCCCCGTGGGCCGGGGTCACGCCCGAGCAGGCCGCGGATCAGGCCGCCGCGCTGGCCCCGGACCTGGATCTGCTGACGGTGGTCCGCGGCGGCCCGTACTCGGCCAGCGCCTACCGCCCCGATGCGCATACCCCGCCGATGTTCAACCAGGACCTGGCCGCCGCGATCCGCGCCGCGGTGGCCGGCGCGGTCCCGGTCGCCCTGCAGGGCAGCGTGGTCGACCCGGCGGCGGCCCAGGCCGCCCTGAACGCGGGCGCCGCTGACCTGGCTGAGATGACCCGCGCCCAGATCGCCGACGCGGACCTGGTCACCAAGCTGCGCGCGGGCACGCCGGACCGGATCCGCCCCTGCATCCTGTGCAACCAGACCTGCCGCGTCCGCGACAACCGCAACCCCATCATCACCTGCATCGCCGACCCCCGCACCGGCCACGAGACCGCCGACCCGCCGCCTGCCGCCGATGGGGTATCTGGCCCAGGAAGGGTTACGGAACCGGGGGCGCGGACCGGGCAGCCCGACATGCTCGTCGTCGGCGGGGGGCCGGCTGGGCTGGAGGCGGCCCGGGTCGCCGCCGGGACGGGGCTGACGGTCCGGCTGGCGGAGCGGTCGGCTGGTCCCGGCGGCACGCTGCGGGCCACGGCGACGGGCCCAGCGCGGGAGCGGATGGCCGCCCTCGCGGACTGGCTGGAAGCCGAGGCCCGGCGCCTGGGCGTGCAGATCGACCTGGGGACCGAGATCACCGCGGACGACCTGGACGCGGCCGCCGCGGCGGGCACCCAGGTGATCCTGGCCACCGGCTCGCGGCCGGTCGCCCGGTTCGATCCGGCGATCAGCGTGGACGCCCTGGCCGTGCTTTCTGGTGCGGTCCGGCCCGCTGGAGTCACGGAGCAGACGGAACCCCAGGCGGCTGAGTCGCGGGCCCCCGCCACCGGGCCGACGGGCCCGGTGGTGCTGCCCGACGGGCCGGTCGTGGTTTTCGACCCGGTGGGCGGGCCGATTGGCGTTGCGGTGGCGGAACTGCTGGCTGCGGCGGGGCGTAAGGTCGCGTTCGTTACCCAGGATCCGGTGGCGGGCACACTGCTGTCGCTGACGGGGGACCTAGCCGACGCGAACGTGCGGTTGCAGCGGGCCGGGGTGACCAGGGAACTGCGGTCGCTGCTGCGCGAGGTCAGCGGCGGGACCGCGCTGCTGGAAGACGTGTGGACCGGGGCGCAGCGCCGGGTGGGCTGCGCCGTCCTCGTCGACTGCGGGCACCGGCTGCCCGAGGAGACCCTGTACCTGGCGCGGCCGGGGACGCCGCGGGCCGGGGACTGCGTGGCCCCGCGGACCGTGGCCGAGGCGATCCGCGAGGGCCGCCGCCTGGGCCTGGCCGCGGCCGGCCTTCCCTCGCGGCCCTCTCATCTGTCGGAATCGAACCTTCCGTTCCAATATGATCCGCCGGGCCCAGGGAGCGCGAGGGATCCGCGGACGGAGACTGGCCAGGGGGCGCGGCGATGAGCGGGGCGGGGCAGTACCGGTATCTGTTCTCGCCGCTGCGGATCGGCCCGCTGACCGTGCGGAACAGGGTCGTGTTCGCCGCGCACCTGACCAACTACGCGCAGGACGGGCTGCCGTCGGAGCAGCACGCCGCGTACTACGCGGCGCGGGCGGCCGGCGGGGCCGGGCTGATCATCACCGAGGAGCACTCCACCCACCCCACCGACTGGCCGTACGAGAAGCTGATCCACGGTTTCCGGCCCGAGGTGATCCCCGGCTACCAGCGGATCACGCGGGCCGTCCACGCGCACGGCGTGCCGATCCTGGCCCAGCTCAACCACAACGGCGGGCAGGCCTCGGGGATGTTCTCCCGGCTGCCGGTATGGGCCCCGAGCCCGGTGCCCGACCCGCTGTTCCGCGAGGTGCCGAAGGCCGTCGAGGAGCACGAGATCCGCGAGATCGTGGCGGGCTACGGGCTGGTCGCCGGGCACTGCGCGGCGGGCGGGTTCGACGGCGTCGAACTGCAGTGCTCGCACTCCTCGATCGTCCGCGGGTTCCTGTCCCCGGCCACCAACCGGCGGACCGACAGGTACGGCGGGTCGCTGGCCAACCGGGCCCGGCTGCTGCTGGAGATCGTCGCCGCGGTCCGCGCGGCGATCGGGCCCGGTCTCGCGCTCGGCGTGCGGATCTGCGGGGACGAGCTCATCGAGGGCGGCACCACGATCGACGAGGCCGTCGAGGTGGCCCGGATGGCCGCGGATACCGGCCAGGTCGACTACATCAACACCTCGATCGGCGTGGCCACCGCCACGCTGTACATGATCGAGGCGTCGATGCAGGTCCCGCCGGGATATGCGATGTACATCCCGGCGGCGATCCGCCGCGCGGTCCCGCTGCCGGTGGTCGGGGTGGGCCGGTTCAAGGACCCGAAACAGGCCGACCGGGCGCTCGCGGCCGGCCAGTGCGACCTGGTCGGCGTGGTCCGCGGCCAGATCGCCGACCCGGACTTCACCGCCAAGGCACGGGCGGGCGAGGCGGCCAGGATCCGCACCTGCCTGTCCTGCAACCAGGAATGCGTCGGCCGGATGGGGCTGAACCGCTGGCTCGGCTGCATCGAGAACCCGCGGACGGGGCGGGAGTCCGTGCCGCTGCCCGCGCCGCGCCGTGGCGGCCGGCGGGTGTATGTGGTCGGCGGCGGGCCCGGGGGGCTTCAGGCCGCGGTGACGGCGGCCGGGCGGGGGCACCGGGTGACGCTGTTCGAGCGGTCCGGCCGGACGGGCGGGCAGGTCGCGGTGGCGGCCCGGGTGCCGGCCCGGGCCGAGTTCGGTGACCTGGTGCGGAACCTGGCGGCCGAGGCGGCCCGCCGGGGGGTGGAGGTGCGGACCGGGTTCGAGGTGTCGGCGGCGTTCCTGCGCGCCGAGGCGCCGGACGCGGTGGTGCTGGCCACCGGGGCCCGGCCGGCCCGGCCGTGGTGGTCGGGCGGTCATCCGCGGGTGGTTGACGTGCGCGAGGTGATCGACGGGACGGCGGCGGCAGCAGGGTCCGTGATCGTGGTGGACGAGCTTGGCTTCCACCAGGCGACATCGGCGGCCGAACTGCTGGCCGACCGGGGCTGCCTGGTCGAGGTGATCACTAACGGGATGGTCGTGGGCCAGGATCTGGGCGTGACCCTGGACCTGGAGACCTGGAACGTCAAGGCGCACGCCAGGGGCATCCGGCAGCGGACCGACGTGGTGGTGCTGGGTTCCCGGGAGGAGGACGGGCGGCTGGTGCTGTCCGTGCAGCACCACCCGACCGGGACCGCGCTGGAGCTGGCGTGCGACTGGGCGGCGTGCGCGGTGCCGGTTCAGCCTGAGGACACGCTGTGGCGGGAACTGCGGGACGGCGACGGGGGTGGCGGCGCGGGCGGCGGGCTGCCGTTTGAGCTGCACCGGGTCGGTGACTGCCTGGCTCCCCGCCGGGCCCATGCCGCCGTCATCGAGGGCGAGCGCGTGGGGGCGGCCCTATGACCGGGGTGGCACTGTGATGGGGGTGGCTGTGAGCGGGCCAATGCCGGCGGGCCTGCCGGCCGGGCTGGACGCGCTGGCCGTGGTGCTGGCCCGGGGCGGGGAGCTGCCGGCCGGGGCCGCGGAGGCGGTGACCGAAGCCGGCGGGGCGGTCCTGGTGGCCGGCGATGGCGCGGAGCAGGCCGCGGCGGCGGCGGGCCGGGCTGTCGCGATGCGCGTGTGGTTCTGCGAGACCGGGCCCGGGCTGCGGCCGGGCTTGCTGGCGGCGCGGCTGGCCCCGGTGCTGGCCGCGGTGCCGCTGATCGTGCTGCCGGCCATCGCGGACGGGCGGGATCTGGCGCCCCGGCTGGCCGCGCGGCTGGGCCGGCCGCTGCTGGCCGGCGCCTGCCAGGCCAGCCTGGCCGCGGGCGGGTCGGGCGTCGCGGCTCAGCTGTGCCGGCTGGACGACCGGATCGTGCTGCCGGTGCAGGTGGCTGGGCCGGCCGTGGTCACGCTGGCGCCGGGGACCGGGATCATCGGCCCGCCGCCGCCGGGTCCGGCCGTGGTGGCCCCGCTGAGCCTGCCCGGGCCGGCGGACCGGGCGGAGCCTGCTGACCAGGGCGGCCGCCGTCCGGCGGGGCCCGGGGACCAGTCCTGGGATGCGGGTCAGCCATGGGTGGCTGACCCGCGGGTGCTAGCCGTAATCAATCCTGACGGGGCTGCTATGGACCTGGCTGAGGCTGGGCTGGTGTTCGGCGGCGGCGCGGGCCTGGCGGCCGGGCTGGACGCGGGGGCCGCCCGGGCCACGTTTGATCTGCTGACCCGGGTCGCCGCGGCGGCCGGCGCGGCCGCGGGTGCCACCCGGGTGGCCACCGACGCGGGCTGGGCCGGGCCTGACCGGCAGATCGGCACGACCGGCGTGACGATCACGCCCCGGCGCTACGTGGCGTTCGGCATCTCCGGGGCGGTGCAGCACACCGGCGGGCTGGGCGAGCCGGACCAGGTGGCCAGCGTGAACACTGATCCGCACTGCCCGATGACCGCGATGAGCAGCCTTGGTGTCATCGCCGACGCCCGTGGCACGCTGGTCGCGCTGGCCCGGGAACTCGGCGTCGAGGTGCCCGAGGAGGTGACGCCCGATGCCGGCTGAGATCCTGGACGCGGTCGTGGTCGGGGCGGGCCCCGCGGGGTCCGCCGCCGCGCTGGCCCTGGCCCGCGCGGGCCGGTCCGTGGTTCTGCTGGAGCGCGGCCCGTTCCCCGGGTCGAAGAACGTCTACGGCGGCGTGGTCTACGGCCGGGTCCTGGACGAGGTGATCCCGCGCTGGTGGGAGCAGGTGCCGGTGCAGCGCTGGGTGGTCCGGCGGGCCACGATGGCGCTGACCGGCTCGCAGGCCCTGCTGGTCGACTACCGGACGCAGGCCTGGGGCGAGCCGCCGTACAACGGGATGACCACGTTCCGCAGCGACTTCGACAGCTGGCTGGCGGATCAGGCCGTTGCCGCTGGGGCGGAGCTGGTCACCTCGACCGTGGCGACCGGGCTGCTCCGCGGTCCCGGCGGCGAGGTGACCGGGGTCCGTACTGATCGTCCTGACGGAGATATCCGGGCCCGGGCGGTGATTGCCGCGGACGGGGTGAACGCCTTCCTGGCCAAGGAGGCCGGGCTGCTGCCGGCCACCGCGGCGGCCGCGCACACCCTGGGCGTCAAGGAAGTGCTGGACCTGCCGGCCAGCGTGATCGAGGACCGGTTCGCGGTCGGCCCCGGCGAGGGTGCCGACTTCGAGATGCTCGGCGTGACCCGGGGCATCCCCGGCGGTGGGTTCCTGTACACCGGGACCGACACGGTCAGCGTGGGCGTGGTCGTGTCGCTGCCGGGCCTGGCCGCTTCCCGGGTCCGGCCCGAGGAACTGGTCGCGGGCGTCAAGGCGCACCCGGCTATCGCCCCCTACCTGCGCGGGGCCACGGTCCGGGAGTACTCGGCGCACCTGATCCCGGAGGGCGGCTACCGGGCCATGCCGAAGCTGGCCATCGACGGGATGGTGATCGCCGGGGACGCGGCGCACATGTGCCTGGCGGCCGGCCTGTGGCTGGAGGGCGTCAACTTCGCCATCGGCTCCGGGCTGGCGGCCGGCCGGGCGGTGGCCCGGGCGGTCGAGGCGGGGGATACGTCGGCCCGCGGGCTGGCCGGGTACCGCCGGGAGCTGGAGTCGGCGTTCGTGCTGGCCGACCACAAGCGGCTGCGCGGCGCGCCCCGGCTGGTCCTGTCCGAGCGGGTCCAGCAGCGGTATCCCGGGATGATGTGCGACCTGGTCGAGGGCGTGTTCACGGTGACGAACCCGCTGCCCAAGCCCGGGCTGGCCCGCCTGGCCCGCCGGTCGGCGAAGCGGCACGGCGTGCGGCTGCCCGGCTTGCTCCGGGACACCCTCGCCGGCGCGCGGGTGTTCCGGTGACCCCCATCGATGACCGCGGTGGCGGCTGGCCGGAGACGTCGTTCGCCGAGCTGATCGGCACGGTCGAGTTCCGGGTCGGGCAGCGGGCGCACATCACGGTCGACTCCGGGGTCTGCCGGTCCTGCACCACCAAGGCGTGCGTGACCGCCTGCCCGGCGAACCTGTTCGCGCCCACCGCCGACGGCGGCATCCTGTTCAGCTACGAGCAGTGCTTCGAGTGCGGCACCTGCTACCAGGTCTGCAACAACGAGGGCGCGATCACCTGGACCTACCCCGACGGCGGGCACGGCGTCGTCTTCCGGAACGGCTGA
>DASVBE010000349.1:0-25137 GCA_036375995.1 Streptosporangiaceae bacterium
CTAGGGCCTAGCCCGAGTTGCGGAACCGCGGGGCGGGCGGGGTGGCCACGAAGTAGGGCGGGCCGCTGCAGGTCTCGATCCAGTACCCGCCCCGGCCGGTCTGGGCCTTGCGGCGGGCGTTGTCGTCCTTGATGGCCAGCCACAGCGCCTGGCTGGACGCCCCGGCCAGGACCACGTCCGGGTCATCCTGCCGCCTGGCCGTCCAGATCCCGCCGTCGCAGTCGATCTCGTAGCTCTTCTCCCACAGCCACCGCAGCCGGATCAGCTGCTCCTTGTCCTGCTGGCTCAGGTCGTTCCTGCCCACCTCGGTCACCGCTGCCTCCCTGCCTTAGTTCCTGTCCCACTTGTACAGGGTATACAACCTGTTCTAGATATCCCGTAATAGGGAGATGATTTAGCTCGTCAATATGTTCTGCATCGTGACTGTGGATCATCGCGACCCGACGCCGTTGCATGAGCAGCTCGCGACGGTTCTGCGAGACCGGATTGCCTCGGGAGACATCCCCGACAAGCTGCCGAGCGAGGGTTACCTGCAGCAGCAGTACGGGGTGAGCCGCGGCACGGTCCGCCACGCGATCGACACGCTGGTCTCGGAAGGTCTTGTCTACAAGATCGCCGCCCGGGGAACCTTCGTTAGACGGCGCTGACCTGCTGAAATGCTAGGAGTCAGGAAGGGGCGGTGCCGCCGGGACCCGCGGTAACGGCGGCGGCCAGAGCCTCGGCCGGGGTCACCGCACGGCCGGCCTGGTACTGCTCGTCCCACACCGCGGCGCTGACCGCGGCCCTGGCCGCCCCGGTGAATTCGGCCAGCAGCTCGCGGTCGGGCACGGCTCGCGGCATCCCGGCCTGCTCGCGCAGCGCTTCGGCGCAGCCGAGCAGCCAGGCGGCCCGCGGCGGGTCACCGAGCAGGGCGAAGGCCGACGCCAGCAGCTCGATGACGTCGATGGTCAGCTCAATGTCGCCGAACGCGAGCATCCCGGCGGCGTGCTCGCGCAGTGACCGGTACGCCTCCTCCGCCCGGCCCGCGCGCAGCAGGGCGCCCGCCAGGTTGGCCCGCATCGTCGCGCTGGCCCAGGTCCGGCCCAGCCGCTCGTTGATGGCCAGCGCCTGCTCCAGCAGCTCAGTGGCCCGCTCCGGGTGGTTGTCGTGCACCTCGAGCACACCGAGGTTGCCGAGCGCGGTCGACTCCCGGTCCGGCTCACCGATGGCGTGGGCCAGGTCGATGCTCTCCCGCAGCAGCGCCCGGGCGCCTGGCAGGTCGCCGAGGGTCCAGCGGGCCACGCCCAGGCTGCACAGCTCCCTCGCTACCGAGGACTGGTTGCCCTCCTCCCGCCAGATCCCGAGGCAGGTCCGCAGCGCGTCGCTGGCCTCATCGACCTCGCCCTGCTGAAGAAGCAGCACGGCCAGCCCGTGCAGGGCCTGAGCCAGATCCGGGCCGCCGCGGCTGGCCGCGGCAGCGGCCGCCCGGCGCTGCCAGTCGCGGCCCTCGGCGGTATAGCCGCAGGCGTACCAGAACCAGCTCATCGCCTGGCAGAGCCGCAGCCCCAGGGCCGCTGGCTCGGGCCCAGCCGGACCCGTCCCGGCCGGGCCGGGGGCCGCCGCCGGGCCGGCCGGGGGGCCCAGGCACCAGGTCAGCGCGGCCCGGATGTTGTCGAGTTCGGTCTCCAGCCGGTCCCTGGCGGCCAGCGGCCGGGGGCCCTGCAGGTCCGGGGCCACCGTCTCGGCCAGCTCCGCGTAGTACGACGCGTGTGCCGCCCGGGCCGCGGCCTGCTCGCCGGCCCCGGCCAGCCGGTCAAGCGCAAAGTCCCTGATCGTCTGCAGCAGGCCAAGCCGGGGTTCGCCGTCCTGATCGTCGGTGACGATGGCCAGGCCCGCTTCGGTGAGTGCCGCGATCGGTTCGAGCACTTCCCCCTGGCCGGCCACGACCGCCTGCACCGCGGCCAGGTCGGCACCGCCGGAGAAGACGGCGATCCGCCGGAAGAAGGCCTGGAGCCCCGGGTCGAGCAGGTCATAGCTCCACCCGATGGTGTCGCGAAGAGTCCGGTGACGGTCTGGCCGCCCGGCACTGCCCGCCTCGAACTCCAGGCTGCCGCCGAGCCGGGCGAGCAGCGCCTTCGGGCTGAGCAGCCGCACCCGGGCCGCAGCCAGTTCCAGGGCCAGCGGCAGGCCGTCCAGCCGGGTGCAGATAGCAACCACGTCCGCGGCGTTGGCCGCGGTCACGGCGAAGTCCGGGCGGACCATCCGGGCGTACTGGGCGAACAGCTCCACCGCGCCGTCCCCTGGGCCGTCCTGGCTGGCCGGGTACCTGACCGGCAGCGGCCCGACCGGGTACTCGTGCTCGCCGGGTATCCGCAGCGGCCGCCGTGAGGTGGCCAGCACGGTCAGCCGGGGCGCAGCCGCGGCCAGCTCGGCCACCACCTGGCCGGCCGCGGGCAGCTGCTCCAGGTTGTCCAGGATGAGCAGCGCCTGGCGGCCCGCGATGTGCTCGAAGAACGTGGGCGGGGACCGGCCGTCCCCGGTAACCCCCAGGCACTCGGCGATGGTGGTCCACATCACCGGCGCCTCCTGGACCGTGGCCAGGGGGACGAAGTAGACACCGTCCGCGAAGCGGTGATCGACCGCCCGGGCCACGGCCAGCGCCAGCCGGGACTTGCCGACCCCGCCGGGCCCGGTCAGGGTCACGATCCGGGCCGCACCGGCACCGCCGGTCAGCTCGGTCACGGCGGCAAGATCGGTGTCGCGGCCGAGCAGCGGTGCGGGCGGCTCGGGCAGGCTGCCGCGGTGGCCCAGGCTGCGCAGCGGCGGGAACTGGGCCGGCAGGCCGTCGATCAGCAGCTGATGCAGGTGCTCGGGCTCGGCAATGTCCTTCAGCCGGTGCCAGCCCAGGTCGGCGGCGTGGGTCCCGGGCCGTTTCCCGGCGGCCAGCTGCCAGGTGGCATCGGACATGACCACCTGGCCGCCGTGCGCGGCGGCAGCGATCCGCGCTGCCCGGTGGACGTCCATGCCGATATAGCCGTCGCCGTGCCGGGTGGGCTCGCCGGTGTGCAGGCCCATCCGGATGCGGGGCACCGCCCCACCGGGCCAGTCCCGGCCGGCCAGGCTGCGCTGGGCCTCCGCGCAGGCGGCTACCGCGTCCGCGGCCGAGCCGAAGACGACGAAGAAGCTGTCGCCCTCGGTGCCGAGCTCGGTGCCGTTATGGCGGCCGAACGCCGCACGCTGCAGCCCGCGCTGGGCCGACAGCAGGCCACCGTAGTCGTCACCGAGTCTGGCCAGCAGCTGGGTCGAGCCCTCCATGTCGCTGAAGAGCATGGTGACCGTGCCGGCGGGCAGCTCCCCCCGGCCGCTATGGACTCCCCCGGCCATCGTCTGACTCTACCCATCGGCCCAGGTCGGCCAGGGCGGTGCGGGCCGCGTTGACCCCGCACATGCCGTGTACGCCGCCGCCTGGCGGGGTGGACGCCGAGCACAGGTAGACGCCCTTGAGCGCGGTCCGGTACGGGTTCCACCGGGGCACGGGCCGCGCCACGGTCTGCCAGAAGGTCCCCGCGCCGGCGTTGATGTCGCCGCCGACGAAGTTGGCGTTGTAGGCCTCGTACCCGGCCGCGGTGCGCACCGAGCGGGCCAGGATCAGGTCCCTGAAGCCCGGCGCGAACCGCTCCACCTGGGCCTCGATGGCCCCGGTCATATCCCGGTCCGAGCCGGCGGGCACGTGGCAGTAGCCCCACAGCGTGTGCTGCCCGGCTGGCGCCCTGGTCGGGTCGACGACGCCGGCCTGGGCGATCAGCGTGTACGGGCGGTCCGGGTGGCGGCCCGCGGCGACCTCCGCCTCGCTGTGCGCGATCTCCGCGAACGTGCCGCCCAGGTGCACGGTGCCCGCCTCGCGGCAGGCCGCCGCGGTCCACGGCACCGGGCCGGACAGGGCCCAGTCGACCTTGAAGACCCCGGGTCCGTAGCGGAACCGGCTCAGCGCCCGCCGGTAGGACGGCGGCACCTCGTCCCCGGCGATGGCCAGGAACTGGCGCGGTGAGGTATCGAACATCGTCACCCGGGCCGGCGGCAGCTGGCCGAGCTTGCTCACCTCCTCGCCGACGACGACCCGGCCGCCGAGCGCGGTCAGTTCCTCGGTGAGCGCGCGGACGATCTCGCCGCTGCCGCCTTCGGCCACCGGCCAGCCGGGCGAGTGCGCCAGCATGGCCAGGACCAGCCCGAACCCCCCGGTGGCCGGGGAGGTCAGCGGCAGCATGGCGTGGGCCGCCACCCCGGCGAGCAGGCCCCTGGCCTCGTCCGTGCGGAACCAGCGGGCCAGGACCGAGGCGGGCAGGAGGCCGCGGGACCCGAACCGGATCAGCGCGGGCACGTGCTCGGGCAGACCGCGCAGCGGCGCCAGCAGGGCCGGCATGATGTCCGCGCGCCGCCGCACCAGCGAGCCGAGCAGCCGGCGGTAGGCCGCGGCGTCCGTGCCGAGCCCGGCCGCGGTGTCGGCCACGCTGCCGTGCACCGCGGCGGCCCGGCCGCCGTCCAGCGGGTGGGCGAACGCCACCTCCGGGTACAGCAGCTTCACCCCGCGGCCGGCCAGGTCGGTGCCGAGGAAGAACGGCGATCCGGCGGCCAGCGGATGCACCGCCGAGCACACGTCGTGCCGGAACCCGGGCAGGGTCAGCGCGGCGGTACGGCAGCCGCCGCCCGGGGTGGCCGCCGCCTCCAGCACCTCGACCCGAAGGCCGGAGCGGGCCAGCGTCAGGGCCGCGGCCAGGCCGTTTGGCCCGCTGCCCACCACGACCGCATCGAGTGCTGTCACGTTTGCAGTATGTCCTGCTCAGCGGCCACGACGACGGCCGCCCCCGGGCTGGCCAGCCGGGTGCCGAGCGTGTCAAGAGCAGCGTCGGTGCGGTCCGGCTTGTGGTGGAACAGCACGGCCACGGCGGCCCCGGCGTGGCGGGCCAGGCCGACCGCGTAGTCCGCGGCGGCGTGCCCGAACGAGGCCTCGGCGGCCAGCTCGGCGGGCAGCAGCGAGGCGTCGTGGATCAGCAGGTCCACCTCGCGGGCCAGGGCCAGCGCGGCCGGGTGGTACTCGCCCCAGCCGTCCGGGCCCGGCCCGGCCAGCGTCGGGCAGTGGTCGGGCAGGTAGGCCACGGCCGACCGGCCGTCGCTGACCCGGTAGCCGACCGTCGTGCCGCCCTTGTGCGGGATCTCGTGGGCCTCGACCTCGAACGAACCGGCCTTGAACGCCTCGGCCGGCACGGTGCCGAACGTCCACTCGCCGCGCAGCTCGCCCGGCGTGATCGGGAAGTGCGGCGGGGACATGCCGCCGGCCAGCACCGTCTCGGCGGCCTGCCCGCCGGGCTGGGCGGGCAGCAGCAGGGTCACGCGGGCGCCGGGGGTGTCCCCGGCGCCGAAGAACGGCAGCCCGTGCACGTGGTCCCAGTGCAGGTGGGACAGCAGGATGTGGCCCGCGTACGGCTGGCCGGCCAGCAGGCCGGTGACCGAGCGGATCCCGGTGCCCGCGTCCAGGATCAGCGTGGGCGCCTCGTCACCGTCGGCGGTGACCGCCACGCACGAGGTGTGCCCTCCGTACCGGAGGAACTCCGCGCCCGGGGCCGGGGTGGAACCCCGGGCGCCGCAGATGTGTACGCGCACGCGGGGCTAGCCGGAGGTCTCGGCGCGGTGGTCCTCCCGGCGGTGCCCGCCGGACAGTTCCTGCAGGGCGTCCTGGTCGAACTGGCTGGCGTGCACCGCGGCCACCCGGCAGGCGGTGACCGCGACCAGGGACGCGGTGCGGACGCCGCCCTCCAGATGGGCCCGCTCGCCGAGCATGGCCCCGGGCCCGTACTCGGCCAGCTGCTCGCCGTCCCTGTCGATCCGGATGACCCCGTCGAGAACCAGGTAGATGTCACTGCCCGTATCGCCCTGGCGGGCCAGCACGTGCCCGGCGGGGAGCTTCTCGATCCTGGGCTTCTCGCTGCCGTGCATCAGCTGCACCGACAGGGTCCGCTCCAGCGCCGTTTCCACCGCGGTGACCAGCGCCGGGGAGTCCTGGTCGCCCCACGGTGTGTGGCGGCCGAAGGACCGGGCGAACCAGTCGCGGTAGTCGGTCAGCCCGGACTTGTGCGACAGCTTGCCGGCCGCGTCGTAGACCCAGTGCCGGGGGAAGGTGCTCGCGCCGGTCATCGAGTTCTCCGCGGTGCCGTCGGCGTGCAGGGTCAGCGTCAGCGTGGTCCACACCAGCGGCGCCTGCCACTGCACGTACGGCGGGTGCTTGACCCGGCGCGGGGCCGGCAGGCCGGTCCGGCCGCCGGTGGTCTGGCAGAACCGCACCCAGCCGTCCCCGTGCTCCGGCGGGCGCTGCAGGTCCGGCAGCTGGGCCGCCTGGAAGGTGCGCGACAGCGCGCCGAGCCGGACCGTGGTGGAGCCCATCAGGCCGCCGCCGCTGTAGCCGCTGCCGGTGATGGCCCCGGTGCCGTCCACCTCGATCCAGGCGGACAGCTGGTTGGCGAACCGGAACCGGTCCTGGGCCTGCAGTTCCCGCAGATCGGCGATCTCGGCCGGCGGCGGGTCGTCGTAGTGCGTGAACCCGGCGTCAAAGGCCAGCCGGGTACTGCCCTCGATCGCCTCGGAGGGGATCCAGGACAGTGAGGTCACTGTGCTCTCATGTCGCATGCCCTTGAGTCTGGCCCGGCGTCCGGGCCGCGGACCAGCGTGCTACCTGGCGTTTCCCGGCGCGGGGGGTGGCTGGTCCGGCTACGGGTGCTAGCACCACGGGCGCCAGGCAAGGCTGCCGGGTAGCGAAGGCGGCCGCCGCCGGCCCAGTATTGGCCAATGGAGCAGTTTCCGCAGGCCACGGGGGCCGAACCGATCAGTGTGTTCCTGGCGGACGACAATCTGATCGTCCGTGAGGGCGTGCGCGCGCTGATCGAGCGGCACCGCGATCTCCAGGTTGTGGGGGTCGCCGCCGACTATGACGGGGTTGTCAACGGAGCGACGCAGGCCCAGCCGCACGTGCTGGTGACCGATGTCCGGATGCCGCCGTCCTTCCAGCGGGAGGGCATCGACGCCGCCAAGGAGGTGCGCAAGCGGCACCCGGGGACCGGCGTGGTCGTGCTGTCCCAGTACGACGACCCGGAGTACGCGATCTCACTGCTGGCCGAGGGCTCGGCCGGGTACGGCTACCTGCTCAAGGACCGGATCGCCGAGGGCAACCAGCTGGTCGACGCGATCCGCGAGGTGGCCACCGGCGGCACCGCGCTCGACCCGGTCATCGTGGAGAAACTGGTCGACCCGGTGATCGCGCCCGGCGGGCTGAGCCCGGCCGAGGAAGAGCTGCTGAGCATGGTGGCCGAGGGCAAGCCGATCAAGGCCATCGCGGCGGTGCGCAGGGCCCCGGCGGAGGCGGTGGCCGCCGAGGTGGAGGCGGTGTTCATCAAGCTGGCCAGCGGGGTGTCCACCGGCGACCCCGGCGCGCTGAACCGGCTGCGGCTGCTGCACCAGGCCATCGTGGACCGCGAGGAGCAGGGCGAGACGCTGTCCCGGCTGCTGCCCGGCGGCCTGGCCGAGAAGATCCGGGCGCAGAAGCAGGCCATCGGCGAGACCGAGCGGGTCGAGGTGACCGTGCTGATGAGCGACATCCGGTCGTACTCGACGATCGCCGAGCACGCCGACCCGAGCCAGCTGGCCGGGCAGCTGAACACGCACCGGGCCGCGATGAACCACGCCATCCTGGGCCAGGAAGGTACCGTCATGCAGTTCGTCGGCGACGCGGTGATGGCCGTGTTCGGCGCCCCGTTCCCGCAGCCGGACCACGCGGACCGGGCGGTCGCGGCGGCGGCGGCGATGCACGCCCGGCAGGCGGAGATCAACGGCACGTGGACCACGTCCGGGCTGCCGCCGTTCGGCCTTGGCATCGGGCTGTCCACCGGCGAGGCCGCGGCGGCGCTGCTCGGCTCGGCGGAGCGCCTCGAATACACCCTGGTCGGCGATACGGTCAACCTGTCCCAGCGGCTGCAGCAGCTGGCCGCGGCGGGCGAGACGGTCATCTCCGCGGCTACCGGCACGGCGCTGAGCCAGCAGGTCAGCCTCATCCCGCTGCCCGAGCAGCTGGTCAAGGGCCGGGACACGCCGATCACGGCATTCCTGATCCCGGCCGCGGGCGCGGACAGCATTACCCAGCAATCGACAACCCAGGCGGGGGCACGATGAACGAGAACACGGCGGCGGTCCTGACGGCCCAGGGCGTGCGCAAGACCTTCGAGGCGGAGAACGCGCCCGTCCGGGCCCTGCGCGGGGTGGACCTGACCGTGGACCGGGGCGAGTTCGTGGCCCTGATGGGCCCGTCCGGGTGCGGGAAGTCCACCCTGCTGAACCTGATCGCGGGCCTGGACACCGCCGACGAGGGGCGGATCATGGTGGCCGACGAGGAGGTCACCGGGCGGACCGAGGACGACCTGGCCCGGCTGCGGCGCCGGCACATCGGGATCATCTTCCAGTTCTTCAACCTGCTGGAAGGGATGACCGTGCTGGAGAACGTGGCGCTGCCCGCGGTCATCGCCGGCCGCAAGCGCCGGATGGCCGAGACCCGCGCCCGTGACCTGCTAGACCTGCTCGGCATCAGCGACAAGGCGGCGGCCGTGCCCAGCGTGCTGTCCGGCGGCCAGCGCCAGCGGCTGGCCATCGCCCGCGCGCTGGCCAACGAGCCGACCCTGCTGCTGGCCGACGAGCCGACCGGGGCGCTGGACTCCGACGGCGGGGCCGAGGTGATCGAGCTGCTCACCCGGCTGCACCGGGGCGGCCAGACCATCGTCATGGTCACCCACGACGCGAACGTCGCCCACGCCGCGGGCCGGGTGGTGCGGATGCGCGACGGGCGGATCGCCGAACCGCAGCCGGGCGACGACCGGGTGGGCCCGGCGTCCGCGGCCAGCGCGGCGAGCCCGGCCAGCCCGGCCGCCGCGGGTGCCAGCTGAGATGAGCGACCTTCCGCTGACCGGGACCCCCGCACCGGCGGGGGCACCGGGCGCGGGCCCGGTGGCCAGGGCGGCTGAGCTGGCGGCCACCGCTAACCTGGCCGTCCCCGGACCGCGGGCCTCGCTGGCCCGCCGGGTGCTGACCGGGGCCGTGCTGCCGCTGCTGGCCGCCGTGACGGCGCTGGCCGCACTGCGGCTGGGCGCGGGCGTCGGCCCGCTGCAGGCTGTGACGGCCGGCCTGATCGTGGCCTGGGCCGCGGCTGCGGTGGTGGCCAGCCGGGTCCGGGAGCGGACCCCGCAATGGCAGGTGGCCTGCGGCTCGCTGGCCGCCGCGGCCGCGCTGGCCGGCCACCAGGCCGCCGTGCGGGCCGACGGTGCCGCGCTGCACGCCGCCCGGGCGGTGACCGGCCTGGCGATGCCGCTGGTCATCGCGATCAGCCTGCACCTGCTGCTGTCCCTGCCGGACGGGCGGCTTGGCGGCCAGGCCCGCCGGGCCGGGGCGGCGCTTGGCTACGCGATAGCGGTGGCGGCCGGCCTGGTGCTGGCCGCCGCGGGACGGACGGTCCCGGTCGGGCTGGCCGCGGTGGCCTGGGCCGCTGGGGTGGCCTGCGCGCTTCCTGCGGTGCGGCTGCGCTACCTGGCGGTGGCCGGCCGGGACCGGGAGCGGCTGCAGTGGGCCGGGTCCGGTGCGGCCGCGGCGGTGACCGCCGCGCTGGCCGTGGCCGTGCTCCACCTCCTGGTCAGCTGGCCGGCCAACGTGGCCGCGGTGACCGCGGCGGCGACCGTGCTGCTTCCGCTGGCGCTGATCACCGGGGACCTGCCGGGTCTTGGCCCGTCTGGCGGCCGGGTGCTGGTGCACGTGCTGTCCGGGACCGGCTTCGCGGCCGGCGTGTCCGTGATCTACCTGGTCATCGTGCTCGGCCTGGGCAACGCCCCGGCCAGCCCGGCGGACCGGCAGGTGCTCGCGCTGTCCATGCTCGCGGCGGCGGTGGCCGCGGTCGGCTACGTGCCCGCCCGGGTGCGGCTGACCGGCTGGGCCACCCGGGTGGTGTTCGGCGCCCGGCAGGCCCCCGACGAGGTGCTGCGCACCTTCGGCAGCCGGCTGACCCGGGCCATCACCATGGACGAGCTGCTGCTCCAGCTGGCCGAGTCGCTGCGCAAGACGATGACGCTGGCCAGCGCCGAGGTGTACACCGGCACCGGCGACGTGCTCGAGCGGGTGGCCGCGGTGCCGGACACCGGGCCCCGGTCGGTGGTCGTGTCGGCCCGGGAGCGGCCGGTAGTGACCAGGGCCGGGGTGTCCGGGCAGGCCTGGGCGTCGGTCTGGCTGCCCGCCCTGCTTGACGGCCGCGGTCCGGCCCAGCTGCGGGTGGCGCCGTGCAGCCACGCGGGTGAGCTGCTCGGGCTGATCGTGGTCGAGCGGCCGGCCACCGCGGACGCCTTCACCGACGAGGACGACCGGGTGCTCACCGAACTGGCCCGCCAGGTAGGGCTCGCCTGCCACAACGCCCAGCTGGACACGGCGCTGCAGACCACCCTCGACGAGCTCCGTAAGCAGGCCGACGAGCTGCGTGAGTCCCGGGCCCGGATCGTGGCCAGCGGCGACGCCGAGCGGCGCCGGCTGGAGCGGAACCTGCACGACGGGGCCCAGCAGAACCTGGTGGCCCTGGCGGTCAGCCTGCGGCTGACCAAGGACATCCTGGCCGACGACCCGGAGGCGGCCGGCGAGATGCTCGACCAGCTGGCGGTGGACGTCAAGCAGACCATCGCCGAGCTGCGCGAGCTCGCGCACGGCATCTACCCGCCGCTGCTGGCTGACAGCGGCCTGCGCGAGGCGCTGCGGGCCGCGGGCGGGCGCAGCCCGCTGCCGGTCGAGGTGACCTGCGACGGCATCGGCCGGTACGGGTCCGAGATCGAGGCGGCGGTGTACTTCTGCTGCCTGGAAGCATTGCAGAACGCGGCCAAGCACGCGGCGGGCGCGCACGTGGAGATCCGGGTGTGGGAAGAGTCCGGCGGCCTGCTGTTCACGGTCAGCGACGACGGGCCCGGGTTCGACGCCGCGGTGGCCAGCCGCGGGCACGGCTACGTGAACATGGCCGACCGGCTGGGCGCGATCGGCGGCACGGTGCGCTGGCTGTCCGAGCCGGGGCACGGCTCCCAGGTGCGCGGCTCGATCCCGCTGGCGCAGGGCTAAGGCGGCCCAGAGGTGGTGCCAGTACCCCTTGCTCCCGGCCGGGCCAGCACCCTCGCCGGCCAGGTTGCGGCGTGCGACCCTGGAGAGGTGACCGGCCCGCACTCTGTCCTCGTGGTGGACGACCAGGCTCCGTTCCGCATCGCGGTCAAGGCCGTGCTGCGGCGGCTGGACGGCTTCGAGCTGGCCGGGGAAGCGGCCAGCGGCACCGAGGCGATCGAGCTGGCCGACCGGCTGCGGCCCGAGCTGGTGCTGATGGACATCAACATGCCGGAGATGAACGGCATCGAGGCCACCCGGCGGATCGTCGCCGCGCACCCGGACACCGTGGTCATCCTCTGCTCCACCTACGACGTCGCGGACCTGCCGCCGGGCGCGGCGGCCAGCGGGGCCCGCGCCTACGTCAACAAGGAGCAGCTGGCCGCCGACACGCTGCGGCAGCTCTGGGAAGCCGGCGGCGATCCGGACTTCGCGGTCCGCTAGCCGGCCGCCGGCGGCTGGTCAGCCGCCGGGAACCTCGGACAGGAACAGCAGGACGGCCTTGACCCGGCGGTTCACGTCCTTTTCCTCGGACAGGCCGAGCTTGGCGAAGATCGAGTTCGTGTGCTTCTCCACGGCCCGCTCGGTGACGGTCAGCGCGGCCGCGATGGCGGCGTTGCTCTTGCCCTGGGCCATCTCGGCGAGGATCTCCGACTCCCGCGGGGTGAGCCCGGCGAGCGGGCTCTGGTGCCGCTGGGAGCGGGCCCTGACCAGCTCGTCGACGACCCGCGGGGCGATGACCGAGCCGCCTGCGGCCACCGTCCTTATCGCCCTGGCCAGCTCGTCGACGCTGGCGACCTGCTCCTTGAGCAGGTAGGCGCGCCCGGCCGAGCCGTGCTCGAGCAGGGCGACGGCGTAACTGGGGGCTACGTACTGGCTGAGCACGACCACGCCGGTGTCCGGCTTGTGCTCACGCAGCCACTCCGCCGCCTGGATGCCCTCGTTGGTCCCGCTGGGCGGCATCCGGATGTCGGTGATCACCACGTCCGGCTCCTGCTCGGTGATCAGCGCGAGCAGACCGGGCAGGTCCGAGGCCGTGCCGACGAGCTCGAACCCGTCGTCCGAGCTGACCAGCCGGGAGATGCCCTCACGCAGCAGGACATGGTCCTCGGCCAGCGCCACCCTGATCGTTGCCATCGCCACCCCGGATCCTGTCCCTGGGCGGTGATCGTAGCGCGCTCACGGCCGGGACGCGGATCAGCGCGGCCCGGCAGGGTGGTGCTGGCCTCCGCAGACGGTGGCCCGGCCGCCCGTTCAGCGGATCTCCCGGCTGCCCGAGGTCACCACCGCTGCCTCGTACATCGGCCTGAACTGCGTGCCGGTCATCGGCGGGCGGGTACGGCCGGGGTTCCTGACCAACGGCCTGGACGGCAGCCTGGGCGAGTACTTCAGCCAGAACAAGCTGACGGCGCTGCCGGGACGGGTTGCCGCCCGGACCGCGCCGGCGGTCACACTCCGGGCTGGCTAACCGGGCTGGCTAACCGGGCTGGCTAACCATGGCCGCGGCCGGGCTGCCGGCCGGATCGCCCCCTTTGGATGCCAGCCCGCGCCCCGGAGCGGTTCTGGCCAGGATCCGATCCGGCCGGCAGGTCCGGCGCGGCCGGTCCGGTGCGGCCTGCCCCGTGCGGCCGGTGGGGCCGCCTCCGGGCCCCCGGCCGGAGCCGGCCCCATGGCCCGGGGGCCGACCCCGTGGCCGGGAGCCGCGCGGCGCGCCCCTGAGGGCGGCCGGTGAGCTCCGGCGGGCCCGGGATGGGCCCGCCGGAACTCTGACTGCCTGGCAGGGAGTTTCCCCACCAGGGACAAGCGTGGGGGTTGCTTCTTCCGTCCGTCTGACGGCGATCTTCCCGGACGGCGAGCTAATGACAGGTAAACGTGATGTTGTCCCAGTGTGTGCCGTTCGGGCAGATCGGCCCGGCCATGGCCACCCCGGCCCCGGCCCCGGCCAGCGGGCCGGCCGCCAGGGCCACGATCGTCCCGGCCACGATTCCAGTGAGATGACGGCGCCAACGCAGACGCATGACAGTTCCCTTCGGGTGGGTGAGATGGAATGACCCGGGAACTTGCGCGCGACTGATTCCCGCCGCGGCCCGCCGGTCAGCGGCCCGCGCGATCGGCGGTGAGCTGGGCGGTCGTACGTCCCGCCCGGCCCAGCCGCCTTAATGTCAGTTTGACGTTAACGGTGCGGATTGGTTTGTGTCAAGCAGACAATAAGGTTAGGCTCGGGTTATGCCAGAGCGTGATCACCTGCTCCTGTACCTGGCCGTGGACCTCGCCATCCTGACCGTGCGGGAGGGCCTGCTGCAGGCCCTGGTGATCGAGCGGGCGCACGACCCGTACCAGGGGCGGCTGGCGCTGCCAGGCGGGTTCCTGCGCGCCGGGGAGGACCTGCGGCAGGCGGCCGAGCGTGAGCTGGCCGAGGAGACCGCCCTGGACGGCAGCGCGTTCCACCTCGAGCAGCTGGCCACCTACGGCGCGCCCGGCCGCGACCCGCGGGGCCGTGTGGTCAGCGTGGCCTACCTGGCCATTGCCCCTGACCTGCCGATCCCGGTCGCCGGGTCAGACGCGGCGGCGGCCCGGTGGGCGCCGGTGGACAAGATCAGCGGGTCGCTGGCCTTTGACCACGATACGGTCCTGGCCGACGCGGTCGAGCGGGCCCGCCTCCGGCTGGAGTACACCACGCTGGCGGCGGCCTTCTGCGGTCCCGCCTTCACCATCGGCGACCTGCGGACGGTGTACGAAGCGGTGTGGGGCGAGCCGCTCGACCCGCGGAACTTCAGCCGCAAGGTGATCGGCACCAAGGACTTCGTGCTGCCCACCGGGGGCAGCCGGGCGCCGGAGACCGGGCGGCCCGCCGCGCTGTACCGGCGCGGCCCGGCCCGGACGCTGTACCCGCCGATCCTGCGCAACGGCACGCACGGATCCTGAGCCCAGCCGTCTCGGGGTGCCTAGCCGGCCGAGCCTGGCCAGCTGGGCCGGTGCCGGTAGACCCGGTCCTCCTCCGGCAGCGCCATCGCCTCGTAGTGCTTGTCGGCCTGGTCCCTGGCCGCCTGGGCGGCCGGGTAGTCGCCGTAGCTGGCCCGGGCCCGGGCCAGGTCGTCCAGGGCCTGCACCTGGTAGGCGGCCGCGCCACCGTCGAAGCAGGCGACCGCCTGCTCCAGGGCGCGCAGCTGCAAAGCGGCCTGCCCGGCCGCTTCGTCCAGGAGGGCCTCGGACAGGTAGATCCGCCCCTTGAGCGTGGCGTCCGCCTGGTCTGCCAGCCGGGCCGCCACCGCCAGGAACGAGCTGGCCACCTCCGGCTCGCGATTGTGCCGGGCCAGTTCGGCCAGCCCGTGCAGGGCGTACGCGTGCCCCAGTTCTGGCGGCCGCGGGAAGACACCCTGCAGCGCGCGGAAGGCCGACTCGGCACCCATGAGATCTCCGTCGGCCAGGCAGGCCAGGCCGGCCCAGTACCAGGTCTGCGCGCGCAGCCGGGGGTCGTCCACGCCCATGGCCACCTCCAGGGCGGCCTGCAGCCGGGACCTGGCCAGGTAGTGCTCACCCCGGTCCAGGTGAGCCTGGCCGATCAGCCGCAGCGCCTGCCACTCCCCGACGGTGTCCCCGGCCGCCTGGTAGCCCGCCAGGGCCTCCTCGAAGAGCTGCAGCGGCCGGGTCAGCTGCCCGCGCCGGCGCAGCGCGCTGGCCAGCGTCCGCAACGCGATGGCCCGGCCGTGCCCGTCGCCGGCCTCGGCCAGCAGCGCGACCGCCCGGTCCAGGTCGGCCAGGCCGGACACCCGGCCCGCGCGGCTGGCCACCAGGGCCGGCTGGCCCAGGCTGGTCAGCATGATCCCCTCGCCGCGCAGGTCGCCCGCGGCCCGGCAGGCGGCCAGCGCGGTGCTGCTGGTGGCGAACCAGTCGTCGAAATAGCCGCGCAGCGTGTAGAACTCGTGCGCGGAGAACGCCAGATCCCAGCAGATCCCGGTCAGCCCCAGCTCGGCGCAGTGGCTGACCGCGGCGCGGAGGTTCGCCCGCTCGGCCTCGAACCAGTCCAGCGGCGCCCGGCTGACCTCGGCCCGGACCCCCGCGGGGGCCTCCCAGCCCGGCTCGTCACTGTGCACGATCTCGAAGTCACCGCCGTACAGCGCCGCGTGCGCGCGGCGGGCCAGCGTGAGCAGCGCCCGGTAGGCGCGCTGGCACCGGGCCTGGCGGTCGGCCGGGTCCGGGTGCCGCCTGCTGGCCCGCTCCAGGGCGCAGTCCCTGGTCAGCTCGTGGAAGCGGTAGCGCACCCCCGGGCTGGCCGGCTCGAGCATGCTGGCCGCGGCCAGTTCGGCCAGGGCCCGCGCCGGATCGGTGCCCAGCCCGTCCCGCGGGTCCAGCAGCGCCGCCGCGGTCCACATCGCGAAGCTGCGCAGCTGGAGCAGGCCCAGGTCCTCGAACAGCTGCTGGGCGGTGCGGTCCAGCCGGTTGCAGCCGGCCTCGATCGTGCGGCTCAGGTTCAGCTCACCGAACGCGAACCCGGCCAGGCCCTGCCGGGCCAGCCAGCCGGCCAGCTCGGCGGTGGGCAGCGGATCCTGGTGAACCCGCAGCGCCGCCGCGATCCGCAGCGCCAGCGGCAGCCCGCCGCACAGCGCGACCACCCGGTCCACCGCGTCGTCGTCGCCGTCCAGCTCGATCCCGAAGCTGCGGACCCGGGCCAGGAACAGCTGCCGGGCGGTAGCCGGGTCCAGCGGCGCCAGCGGCGCGACATGGTGATGGGCCACATCCAGGTCGGCCAGCCGCCGCCGGGACGTCAGCACCACGCCGCAGCCAGGATGCGCCGGGATGAGCGCCCGGACCTGCGCCCCGCTGCCCGCGTCGTCGAGCACGATCAGCACCCGGCGGCCGGCCAGCAGGCTGCGGAACTGCGCGGCCCGCTCGGCCACCTGGTCGGGCACCTTATCCTTATCCACCCCGAAGGCCCGCAGGAACTGGGCCAGCGCCTCGCCCGGCGGGACCGGCTCGCTGGTGGTGCCGCCCAGATCCAGGTACAGCTGGCCGCCGGGATACCTGTCCGCCGACCGGTGCGCCACCTCCAGGGCCAGCGCGCTCTTGCCCACCCCGCCGGGCCCGGTGATCACGATCACCGGCGGTTCCGTCTCCTCGCCCGCGGGTTCGCGGCCCAGCAGCCAGGAGACCTCGGCGACCAGGTCAACCCGGCCGGTGAAGTCGGCCGGCCGCGGCGGCAGCTGCCGGGGGACGGCCAGCACCGCGGGCTGGCCCGCCCGGGCACCGGCCCGGGTCGCGGCACCTGCTCCGGCGCCCGAGCCGGCCCCGGCCCGCCGGGCAATGGCCTGTTCCGCCCGGGCCACGGCCTCCTCGTCGGAACCCCCGATCGCGTAGGCCAGGTTGCGCAGCGCCGGGTCCGGCCGGCTGCCGGTCTGCTCCTCCAGCACGCGGGTGTACCGCTCGTAGACGCTGGCGGCGTCGGCCGGATGGCCGTTGCGGTACGCGGCGATCATCAGCTGCTCGCACAGCCGCTGGTCGCTGGGGAAGTCCCCGGCCAGCGGGGTCGCCTCGGCCTGCACCACGGCGTAGTTGCGGGCGGCCAGTTCCAGGTCGAACAGCCGCACGGCGGCCAGCTTCCGCCGGCTCTCCAGCTGATCCCGCTCCTCGCCCAGCAGGGCCTCGGGCACGTTGGACAGCGGATGCGGCCCCCGCCACAGGCCCAGCGCCGCCCGCAGCAGGCCGACCTCGGAGCCGGGCCGGCCGCTGCCCGCTGCCTCCTCGGCCTGGCGCACCAGCTTGCGGAACACCACCATGTCGAGGTCCTCGCCGACCTGGAGCAGATACCCGGACTTCTGGTGGGTGATCAGGTGATCCCGGCGCCCGATCTGCTCCAGCACCCGCCGCACGGCGTTGATGGACTTGTGCAGCTGGGCTTCCTGCGTCTCGCTGTCCCCCCAGGCCGCCTTCAGCAGGTAGGCCTTGGTCACCAGGCGGTCCGGGTTGATCAGCAAGGCCGCCAGAACGGCCAGCGCCTTACCGGTGGGCAGAGCCAGGGGGCGGCCGTCGTCGTCCCCGCCGATTTCCAGATCCCCCAGCAGCCGGTAGATCACGCGCGCCTCCCCGTTCCACCCGCGCGAGAAAGCAACATTACGCGCAAAATCCCGGGAACGCGACCAATCCTGTTAAGCCGGAACCTTCCGCTTCCTAAGGAAGGCAAACGGAAGCCCACCGGTAGTACAGCGTGTCTAAATGTCACTCTGTAACGGCATTCACAACCGAGAGTGACGGTGCGGCAAGAATGATCAAGCTGGCTGACCGCTATGCCAATGCGACCCGTTACGGGTCAGAACGCGCCGCGAGCACCGGCGCGATGACTGCCCTGGCCGTGGGCTGGCTGATCGCCCTGGCCAGCCTGGTCGCCGCCGCCTCGGTGTTCGCCGAGATCGGCTGGGGCCGGACACTCCGGGTAGCGGTCCTGGGCGCCTCGGTCCTGTCCGCGCTGGCCCTGACCCGGCGGGTGGCCGCTTCCCGGCGGCTGCATTCGATAATCCCGGGGTCCGCGCTGGAACAGCGGTATTTCGGTAATCTCAATGCGATTACCGATAGCGAGCAGCGCCCACTGCGCCCGATCGGCAGCACCGCCCGCGAGGTCGCGGCCCGGACCGGCGTCCTGCTCACCGACCTGGCCTCGGATCCCTCGGTCCGGATCTTCCATGGCGTCCGGCCCGCCGATCCCAGCCTGCCGCTGGTCCCGCACGCGATCAGCGCCGGCCGCCGGCTGGTCCTGGTGGAGTCGGTGGCCTGGCCGCCCGGGCGGTACGAGGCTGGCCCTGACGGGCGGATCCGCTGCGACGGTATCTACATCGGGCAGTCCGTGCAGGCGCTGCAGACGGCGGCCCGCCAGTGGGCCGGCCTGCTGCCCAGAAACCACCGGGTAATGGCCGCCGTGGTCGTTCACCGCACTGCTAAGGGCGAAATAACCTTACCTTCCGGCGGACCGAAAGACCTGACCTGGGTGCTGGCCGATAACGCAATTGCCGAACTGTGGCCGTGCATTGCCGGAGGCGGGCAGTCGGTCAGCAGGAATGCCGTCGCCACGCTGATGGCGGCCACCGCGGTAGATCCTCGGTAGAGGAGGCCGGCACGCTGGGACCGCCCTATCCCGGCGCATCAGGCGCCTTTCCCAGGGAGAGTCAGCAGGTGAGCAAAGTCGTCAGGGAGCTGCCGGGGCGGCCGCTCTGGGCGGCCCCCGGGGGTGGCCTGGCCGTCCAGGGTGAGCAGGTGTTCTGGACGCTCCGGCAGGCCCGGACGGCCGCCGGCCGGATCCGCCGGGAACCGCTGGCCGCCCAGGTGCTGGCCGCCGCCCGGCCGCGCAGCGTGCTCGGCCTGGTCCGCTGCCGGGCCCCGCTCGCCGTGCAGCTGTGCCTCGCCTCCAGGGACGGGCTGCTGGCCGAGCTGGGCGACGGGTTCGCCGTGCTCCGCAGGCCCGCCAGCGGGCCGCCGGTGACCGGCGGCGGCTGGCCGCTGCGCCTGGCCCGGCGGCTCGACCGGCACTGGGACGTGGTCCTGTTCACCGGGCCGCCGGTGGCCCTGCTGCTGGCCGGCGCGGCCTGCGCGCCGGATGCCCGGGCGGTGGCCGTCGGCACGGCCCTGCTCGCCCTGCTGTGGGTGGCCGCGTTCATGACCGCCATGCTGATCGGTCAGCTGTGGTCGGTGGCCCGCCGCGGCGCGCCGCCCGCGCCCGCGGCCACCGCACCGGCCGCACCGGCCGCACCGCCCGGTGCACCAGCCACGCCCGGCGCCCCGGCCGGCCGGGCCGGCTCCCTGCCCAGCCAGCACTGGTCCGTCCCGCTGTTCCACCAGCCCGACGCGGCCCGGGCCGAGCCGCTGACCCGGCGCCTCACCCAGCAGATGGCCGGGCTGATCCGGGCCGACCTGCAGGAGGCGGTCAGCCATACCGCCAGGATCGGCCAGCTCGATATCACCGAGACGATCGTCGTCCTGGTCCACGGGATCACCACGGAGGCGGCCCGGTCCGCGCTGGCCCGCTCGGCCTGGGCCCTCGGCGGGGACCCGGCCAGCAGCGGGGTGATCCTGCTGGCCTCGCCGGGCCGGCTGGACCGGGTCCCGGCCCGGCGGGTGACCGGCGGCGGATTCCTGCTGCTGTACCTGTCCGGGCTGAGCCTGGCCGTGACCGCCAGCGCGGGGTTCGTGGCCCGCCACGAGGCCGCAGCCTGCCTGCGGCTCTCCTGCCCCGGGCGGCCCGCCAGCTACGCCACCGCGGTCCGCTGGCTGGTGCAGCGGCTGCTGTTCAGCGACCCGCCCGGGGTGGCCCCCGGTACCCTGCGGGACGCCGTGCTGGGCTGGCTGATCAGCGGCGCCTCGGCCATGCTCGTCGTGGTCGGCATGATGGCCACCCGGCAGGAGATCGCCCGCAACCGCCGGGCCAGCCGGGACTACGCCGAGCGGGTCAGGGCCGCGGCAGCCGCCGCCCGGGTGCTGATCCTGGTCGTGACCGACGGGGAGCGCGACGCGGTGCTCGGCGCGGCGCACCGGCTGTCGGGCATCCCGGCCTCCACCGACACGTCCGGCGACCGGGTCGTCTACTCGCTGGGCCGGGTCGCGGGCACCGAGGTCATGCTGGCCCGGGCGGGCGAGCAGGGCACCGCGTCGGCGGCCGGGATGCCCGATACCGCGCGGGCCGCCATCCGGCACTGCCGCCCGGACTACGTGATCCTGACCGGCATCTGCTACGGGCTGCGGCCCGATCAGGGCCAGCAGGTCGGCGACGTGATCGTCGCCCAGCGGGTGCACCACATCGACCCCCGCAAGGTGACCGACCATCCGGGCCAGCCGGTGATCCCGCGCGGGGTGAACGCGGGCTGCTCGCCACGGCTGCTCGACCGGTTCCACGACGGCCTGCGGACCTGGACCGCGGCCCGGGCGCACACCGGCACCGTGCTGTGCTCCAGCATGCTGGTGAACTCCCGCACGGTCGTGGCCCAGCTGCGCCGGGACTACCCGGACGCGATCGCCGGCGAGATGGAGGGCATCGCGGTGTACGAGGCCACGGCGCAGGACCCGAAGCCCGACTGGATCATGGTGAAGGCGATCTCCGACTGGGGGCACGCCAAGACCGACCGGGCGCACACGATCGCCGCGGGCAACGCGGCCGACCTGGTGCTGCACGTGATCGCCAGCGGCAGCCTGCGCCGCTGGCAGGCCCACGCGGCGTTACCGTTCGCCGCCGGGCCCGGTCTGGCCTGACCCCGAGCCCGAACCCGGGCCCGCGCTTATGGTGGTGCTGGCACGCCCGGCACGGTGGTGCCGCCCGTCCTGACCTGGGCTTCCGTAACCCCGGACAATAGCTGGGGAGGGGAGGTGCCGGTGAGCTCAGCACGGTACTGGTGGCGCCTGGCCGGCCAGCGGTCCTGGCGGCAGGCCGTCGCGCTGGCCCTGCTCACCGGGCTGCTCGGCGCGGTGGCGCTGGGCGCCGTCGCGGGGGCCCGGCGCACGGCCGGGGCATACGACCGGTATCTCACCGCGATCCGGGCCAGCGACGTGTTCGTGAACGTGCCCGGCAAGCTGCCCGCCGAGCCGGTGCTGCGGCCGATCCGGCTGATCCGGCAGCTGCCCGGGATCATCGCCAGCGCCCCCTACCTGGGGCTGTCCGCCGCGCCGGTGATCGGCGGCCGCATCGACCGGTCCGCCAGCGTGCCGCCGCTGAACGGCAGTCTGGACGGCGAGTACTGGACCCAGGACCGGATGACGGTACTGGCCGGCCGGCTCCCGCCCACCTCGGCCACCGATCAGATCGTGCTCGCCGCCAGCGCGGTCAAGCCCCTGCACGCCCGGCTCGGCGGCCAGGTCACCTACGCGTTCGTGCGCTTCGGCAACCGCGGCCCGGTCGGCCCCGTCGTCAGGAAGTCCTTCCGGGTCGCCGCGATCGTCGAGCTGCCGCCGGTGCTGGTCGACTCCACCGACGCAGCGGAGTTCGCCATCCTGCCACCCGGCGCGACGCGCCAGGCACTGCCCTTCTACGGCTACGCCTGGGTCGCGGTCCGGCTGGCCCACGGCACCGCGGGGATCCCCGCCCTGCAGCGTGAGCTGGCCGGGCTGGCCGCGCACATGGCCGCCAGGGAGCGCCGGCTGACCGGCAACCCGGACGTGGGCCTGTCGTTCGACATCCGGCGCGCGGACATCACCCGGGCCCAGGTCCGCGAGTCGATCCGGCCGGAGGTCGTGGCGCTGGCCGTCTTCGGCGGCATCGCCGCGCTGGCCCTGCTCGTGCTGACCGGCCAGGGCCTGACCCAGCTGGTCAGCCGGTCCTCGGCAGCAGTCGGCACGGCCCGGATGCTCGGCGCGACCCGGGCCCAGGCCGCGCTGGCCGCCGCGCTGCCCGGGGCGGCGGCCATCGCGGCCGGCACGGCGCTGGCCGTGGCCGGCGCCATCGCGCTGTCCCCGCTGGCCCCGGTCGGCCCGGTCCGCCGCTTCGACCCGGCCCGCGGCGTGCACGCCGACGCCCTGGTGCTCGGCTCCGGCGCGGCCGTGGCCGTCCTGCTGCTCACCGGCCTGCTCGCACTGCTCGCAGCACGGTCCGCCCGGCAGGGCACCGCCCCGGCCGCGGGCCGCCCGTCCGCGGTGGCCGCCGCGGCGGCCAGGGCCGGGCTGCCGCCCGCCGCGGTGATCGGCAGCCGCAACGCGCTGGAGCCCGGAGCCGGGACCCGGGCGGTGCCGGTCCGCTCGGTGCTGGCCGGCTCGGCTGCCGCGGTGGCCGCGGTGGTTACCAGCGTGGTCTTCGGGGCCAGCCTGACCGGCCTGACCACGCACCCGGCCCGGTACGGCTGGAACTGGGACGTGGTCCTGCAGGCTCAGGCCGGGTTCAGCCAGTTCCTGCCGGGGGCACTGAGCCGGCTCATCACCGGTCAGCCCGCTGTGGCGGGCTGGTCCGAGCTGGCCTTCGCCCAGGAATCGCTGGACGGGCACGTGCTGCCGGTGATGGGCATCGCCCGGCACGGGGAGCCGGTCCAGCCGCCGACGATCCGGGGCCGGCCGCTGGCCAGCAGCCGCGAGATCGAGCTGGGCGAGACGACCCTCCGCCAGCTGGGCAAGCACATCGGCGACACGGTCCGGGTGGGCACCGGGAAGAACGCCCAGACCCTGACCATTACCGGGACGGTGGCGCTGCCCTCGTTCGGTCTGGCCACCGGGGACCACGTGTCGCTCGGCCGCGGCGCGCTGATGACCGAGGAGACCCTGCTGGCCCTGCAGGGCCATCCGCCGGGGCCGGTGACCAGACAGGATTCGCTGGACCTGGCCCTGCCTAGCGCGGTCGCGATCGACCTGGTGCCCGGCACGACCGCGGCCCAGCGCAGCGCGCTCGTGCACCGGATCGTGTCCGCGAACCCGGACGGCCTGCCCGGCGGGACCTACGAGGTGCCCACCGCGGTCTCCTCATCGGTGCGTGGCGCGGCCCAGCTGGGCGGCCTGCCGCTGGCCCTGGCCACCGGGCTGGCCGCGGCCGCGGTGCTCTCGCTCGGCCTGGCCGTGCTCGGCTCGGTCCGGCGGCGGCGCCAGGAACTGGCCCTGCTCAAGGCTCTGGGCATGACCCGGGGGCAGCTGTGGCGGATCGTCACCTGGCAGACCGGGCTGATCCTGGGCCTGGCCGTGGCCGCCGGGCTGCCGCTGGGCATCGCGGCCGGCCGGTGGGCCTGGGCGGCGTTCGCCGGCTCGCTCGGCGCGGTGCCGGTCACCGAGGTCCCGCTGGCCACGCTGGCCCTCGGCGTTCTGCTGCTGGCCGCCGTGGGCAATCTGCTCACCGCGATCCCGGCGGCGATCGCCGCCCGCACCCGCTCCGGCGCGCTGCTGCGCACGCTGTAGCGCTCGCCGCCGATGAGGTGCGGCTTGCTTTAGGAGTACGGAGGGTGCCCGGCCGGTCAGCCGTCCCGGCTCGACGGGTCCTCGCCGGGCCGCCGGGGCGCCGGATGCTCGACCACCGCGATGACCCGGCTGGACATGAACCGGGCCGTCCTGATCACCGTGCCGCCCCGGGTCAGCTCGCTGACCTCGACCAGCCCCCGGCGGACCACGAACTCCACCCGGCGGCCCGCCCGGGTAGCCCGCATCTCGTACGTGCGCACGTCGCCGCCGGTGTCCACGACGACCTCGACCCAGTCGCCCTTCACGCCCTGGTCATACCCGGCCCAGGGCCCAGCAAGCGGAGCGGGGAGGCCGTCCCGGCCAGGCGCGCGCGGCTTGATCCAATGGGGTCATGGCACACCTGGAGGAACAGCTCGCGTTCGTGGCCGAGGCGGGACGGCTGCGGGGAGTGCTGCGGCAGACCCAGCTGACCGACCCGGACCGGCGGGAGAACTCGGCCGAGCACTCGTGGCAGCTGGCGGTCATGGTCCTTTCCCTCGGCGAGCACGCGCCGCCCGGCACCGACCTGGCCCGGGTCACCGCGATGGTGCTGGTGCACGATCTGGTCGAGATCGACGCCGGCGACCTGTTCGTGTTCGCCGGGGCGGCCGAGCAGGCGCGGCACGAGACCGCCGAGCGGGCCGCCGCGGACCGGATCTTCGCGCTGCTGCCGGCCGGCCAGGCGGAGGAGTTCCGTGGCCTGTGGGAGGAGTTCGAGGAGCGGCAGACGAAGGAGGCCAGGTTCGCCCGGGCGCTGGACCGGCTGGCCCCGATGCTGGCCAACGTCGCCGCGGGCGGCGGCACCTGGACCCGCTACGGCATCACGTCCAGCCAGGTCCTGGCCAAGGTCACCCTGATCGAGGACGGCTCCCCCGCCCTCGGCCGCTACGCCCGCGACATGGTCGCGAAAGCGGTAGCCAGCGGCATCCTGGCGGAGGGCTAGGCCGGGCGCACCAGGGTAGGACTGGCAGGGTGAGCAGATCCTATGGCCGGCCGCTTAGCCGGTTGTTTGCCCGGCATGAGGATCCGGCTGCACCGCCGTCACCTGGGCGGATGCGCGCCGCCGAGCGGCTGGAACACGCCGGGAGGCTGGACGGGGCGGCGGCCGTGGCAGAAGGCGTGGTCCGCCGGGTGCTGCCGCCCGGGCCGCGCTCGGACGCGCTGCACGGGGTCCCGCTCGGGCAGCCCGCGCACCCCGCGCTGGCCGGCCTGCCACTCGGGTTCTGGACCTCGGCGGCCGTGCTCGATCTGGTTCCCGGCTCGGCCCGGGCCAGCCGCACGCTGATCGCGCTGGGCCTGGCCGCCGCGGTGCCGGCCGCCGCGGCAGGCTGGGTGGACTGGTCCGAGCTGCACCGCGAGCAGCAGCGGGTAGGCCTGGTGCACGCCGCGTCCGGGGCGTGCGCGTCGGTCCTGTTCGCCGGGTCGCTGCTGGCCCGGATGACCGGCCGGACCACCAGCGGCCGGGCACTGACCCTGGGCGGGCTGGCCGCGGCCACCGCGGGCGGGTTCCTCGGCCGGCACCTGGCCTTCCCGATGGGCGCCGGGGCGAGCCACGCCGAGCCGGTCACCCACCTGGCCCCGCTCGGCTGGCACAACCTGTGCAAGGTCAGCGACCTGCCGCAGGGCCGGCCGGTATCGCGGCGGCTCGGCTACCTGACCCTGGTCGTGGTCCGGCACCGGGGCGAGATCTGCGTTCTCGACGATCAGTGCGCGCACCTGGGCGGCCCGCTGCACCAGGGCGAGCTGGTCACCGGCGGCGACGGTTCGCCCTGCCTGGTCTGCCCCTGGCACGGCAGCACGTTCCGGCTGGCCGACGGGTCGGTGACGCGCGGCCCGGCCACCGCCCGGCAGCCGGCCTTCGAGGTCCGGGTGACCGCCGACCGGACCGTGCAGGTCCGCCCGCGCAACGCCGGCCCCAGCCAGGACTAGCCCGGCTCAGCCGAAGAAGACCAGCTTCGCCGCGGCCACCAGGCCGATGACCACGATGATGATCCGCAGGGCCAGCGGCGGCAGCTTGCGGCCGACCCTGGCGCCGAGCACACCGCCGGCCGCCGAGCCCACCGCGATCAG
>DASVBE010000369.1:0-7874 GCA_036375995.1 Streptosporangiaceae bacterium
GGTGCCCTTCTCGCACTTGGACGCGTTGCCGGTGCGCAGCACCACCGGGGTGGCGAAGCCGCGGCACGTCCAGCCGTCGATCTTTACCGGCCCGCCGCCGCCGTTGCCTGGCTCCTTGCCCGACTCGATCGCGGCGGCGTACTTCCGCTCGACGCTCATCGCCTCTTGGCAATCGACCTTGCCCCGGTGGACCTCGATGGTGACCGGCACGTTCGCCGCGGTCTTCGTGGTGCCGCAGGAAGGCAGGGCCTTGGTGCTGGCCGATGCGGACGGCGCGGCGGCCGTGCCCTGGCCCTTCCCGCCGCCCCCGCAGCCTGCCGCGGCCAGGGCCAGCGCCAGCGCGGCCAGGCCCAGCGCGCCGCCGCGCAGCGCGGCGGGCCGCCTGCCACCGGCCATCGGCATTCTCCTCTCTGCGGTGCCCATCATGCCGTCCCGGCCCAGCGTGCCCAAGCCGGCCCGCCGACGGCCGAACCCCCGCAGACTTCCCGGTTCCGTCCTCGTTCGACGCTTCTGCGCCCTGGCGGGTTGCCGCCGCGCCTCTTTGCATATTCTAACGTTTCCCCGCATAATAATTCAGATCAGTGTGAGGCGGCAAAGGAGGGCGGATGGGCGCGCGGGTAGCGGTCGCGGGTGCCAGCGGCTATGCGGGCGGCGAACTGCTCCGGCTGCTGGCCGGGCACCCGGACCTGGAGATCGGCGCAGTCACCGGCCAGGGCAACGCGGGCCAGCCGGTGGGCGCGGTGCACCCGCACCTGGCCGCGCTGCCCGGGCTGGCCGGGCGCCGGTTCGAGGCGCTGGAGGAAGGCGCGTTCGGCGAGTGCGACCTGGTCTTCCTGGCCCTGCCGCACGGCCAGGCCGCGGCGCTGGCCGCCGGGCTGCCGGCCGGCCCGATGGTGGTGGACCTGGGCGCGGACTTCCGGCTTGGCGACCCGGCCGCCTGGCAGAAGTTCTACGGATCCGGGCATCAGGGCCGGTGGCCCTACGGGCTGCCGGAACTGCCCGGCGGGCGCGCCGCGATCAGCGCCGCCCGCCGGGTCGCCGCGCCCGGCTGCTACGCCACCGCGGCGGCCCTGGCCCTGGCCCCGCTGCTGGCGGCGGGTCTGGTCAGCCCCGCGGACGTGGTCGTGGTGGCCGCGTCCGGCACGTCCGGCGCGGGCCGGTCGGCCAAGCCGGAACTGCTCGGCAGCGAGGTCATGGGCTCGGTGTCCGCCTACCAGGTCGGTGGCGTGCACCGGCATACCCCGGAGATGGAGCAGGCCCTCGGCGAGGCCGCCGGGACGGCGGTGACCGTGTCGTTCACCCCGCTGCTGGCCCCCATGCCGCGCGGCATCCTGGCCACCTGCACCGCCCCGCTGACCGCGGCGGCCGGCGCCGGCGACGGCCCAGGGCCCGGAGGCAGTGATCCCGGCGGCCCTGACCCTGGAGGCACCGCGACCGGGCGGCTGCGGGCCGCGCTGGAGCAGGCGTACGCGGGCGAGCCGTTCGTGCGCGTGCTGCCCGCGGGCCAGTGGCCGGCCACGGCGTCGGTCGGCGGCTCGAACGCCGCGCACCTGCAGGTGGCCGCGGACCCGCACGCGGGCCGTGCGGTGGCCGTCGCGGCCCTGGACAACCTGGGCAAGGGCGCGGCCGGGCAGGCCATCCAGGACGCCAACCTGATGCTCGGGCTGCCCGAGACGGCCGGCCTGGCCGCCTGCGGGGTGGCGCCGTGACCGTCACCGCCCCGCTGGGCTTCCGCGCCGCCGGGGTCACCGCGGGCCTGAAGGCCTCCGGTCACCCCGACCTGGCCGTGGTGCTGAACGACGGCCCCTCCTGGGCCGGCGCCGCGGTGTTCACTGCCAACCGGGTCAAGGCCGCGCCGGTGCGGTGGACCGAGCAGGCCGCCCGCGGCGGGCAGATCCGCGCCGTGGTGCTGAACTCCGGCGGCGCGAACGCCTGCACCGGCCCGGCCGGCTACGCCGACACCCAGCAGACCGCCGAGCGGCTGGCCGGACTGCTGCCCGCGCCCGCCGCCGAGATCGCGGTCTGCTCCACCGGCCTGATCGGCGAGCGGCTGCCGATGGACCTGCTGCTGCCCGCGGTGGACGCCGCGGCCAAGGCCGCGTCCGCGGACGGCGGCCTGGCCGCCGCGGACGCGATCAGGACCACCGATACCGTGCCCAAGACCACCCGGCAGGACGGCCCGTCCTACGTCATCGGCGGGATGGCCAAGGGCGCGGCAATGCTCGCGCCCGCGCTGGCCACGATGCTGTGCGTGCTCACCACCGACGCGGACCTGCCCGCCGCGGACCTGGACCGGGCGCTGCGCGCGGCCACCGGGGCGACGTTCAGCCGGCTGGACACCGACGGCTGCATGTCCACCAACGACACCGTCCTGCTCCTGGCCAGCGGCGCCGCCGGGCCGCCCGGCGACCTGGGTGAGTTCACCGCGCTGCTCACCGCGGCCTGCGACGACCTGGCCCGGCAGATGCAGCTGGACGCCGAGGGCGCGGGCAAGGCCATCGCGATCGAGGTGACCGGCGCGGCCAGCGAGGACGACGCGGTGCTCACCGGCCGGGCGGTGGCCCGGTGCAACCTGCTCAAGTGCGCGATCGCGGGCGAGGACCCGAACTGGGGCCGGGTGCTGGCGGCCGTCGGCACCAGCCCCGCGGCGTACGACCCGGACCAGCTGAGCGTCGCCATCAACGGCGTCTGGGTGTGCCGGGACGGCTGCGCCGCGGCGGACCGGTCCGGCGTGGACCTGTCCGGGCGGGACGTGACGATCACCATCGACCTGCGGTCCGGGCCGTACGCGGCCACCATCCGGACCACCGACCTGACCGTCGCCTACGTGCACGAGAACTCGGCCTACTCGACATGACCGGAGTGAACATGACCACTACCGCGGAGGACAGTCCCGCGGAAACCGTGACGGCGGCCGTCAGCCGCGATGCCGCGCTGGCTAAGGCCGGCACGCTGATCGAGGCACTGCCGTGGCTGAACCGGTTCCACGGCGAGACCGTGGTGATCAAGTTCGGCGGCAACGCGATGGTCAGCGAGGAGCTGCGGCAGGCCTTCGCCGAGGACATCGTGTTCCTGCGGTACGCCGGGCTGCGGCCGGTCGTGGTGCATGGCGGCGGCCCGCAGATCGACGCCCAGCTGGCCCGGCTCGGCGTGCCGACCAGCTTCGCCGCCGGGCTGCGGGTCACCACCCCGGAGACCATGGACGTGGTCCGCATGGTCCTCACCGGCCAGGTGAACCGCGACGTGGTCGGGCTGATCAACCGGCACGGGCCGTTCGCCGTCGGGCTGTCCGGCGAGGATGCCAACCTGCTGACCGCCAGCCGCAAGCAGGTGCTGGTCGACGGCGAGCCGGTGGACATCGGCCTGGTCGGCCAGATCGACACCGTCGACCCGGGCACGCTGAGCGCGCTGCTGGGCAACGCGCGGGTCCCGGTGATCTCGCCGGTGGCCGTCGGCCGCGACGGCGAGGTCTACAACATCAACGCGGACACCGCCGCCGCGGCCATCGCGGTCGCCCTGGGCGCGGCCAAGCTGGTCGTGCTGACCGACGTGGAGGGGCTGTACGCGGGCTGGGACGGTGCCGCGGGCGGCCCCGCCGAGCTGATCAGCGAGCTGACCGCCGGGGAACTGGCCGCGCTGCTGCCCGGCCTGTCCAGCGGCATGATCCCGAAGATGGAGGCCTGCCTGCAGGCCGTGCGCGGCGGGGTGCCGCGGGCGCACGTGCTCGACGGCCGGCTGCCGCACGCGATCCTGCTGGAGATCTTCACCGACTCCGGCATCGGCACCATGGTGCTGCCTGAGAGGAGCCAGGACGGATGACCCGCACCGAGCAGCTTCAGGACCGGTACGCCCGGGTCATGATGCCGAATTACGGCGTGCCGCCGGTGGCGCTCGCCTACGGGCAGGGCAGCCAGGTCTGGGACGTCGACGGGCGGCAGTACACCGACCTGATCGCGGGTATCGCGGTCAGCGCGCTCGGCCACGCCCACCCGGCGCTGACCGAGGCGGTCAGCCGCCAGGTGAGCCTGCTTGCGCACGCCTCCAACCTGTTCCTGCACGAGCCCCAGGTGCTGCTGGCCGAGCGGCTGCTCGGCCTGCTCGGCGCGCCGGACGGCAAGGTGTTCCTGGCCAACTCGGGCACCGAGGCCAACGAGGCCGCGGTCAAGGTGGTCCGCCGGGCCCAGCCGGACAGCAGCCGCCGGGTCATCGTCGCCGCCGAGGGCGGCTTCCACGGCCGGTCCTCGGCGTCGCTGGCGATGACCGGCAAAGCCTCGATCCGGGAGCCGTTCGGGCCGTTCGGCTGGCCGGTGCGGTTCGTGCCGTTCGGCGACGCGGCGGCGTTGCGGGCCGCGGTCCGGGACGACACCGCAGCGGTGTTCCTCGAGCCCGGTCTTGGCGAGGGCGGCGTGGTCCCGCCCCCGCCCGGCTACCTGCAGGCCGCCAGGGAAGCGTGCGACACGGCCGGCGCGCTGCTCGTCCTGGACGAGATCCAGAGCGCCCTGGGCCGCACCGGCCACTGGTTCGCGCACCAGCAGCACGGCGTCACCCCGGACGTGATCACCCTGGCCAAGGGCCTCGGCGGCGGGCTGCCCATCGGGGCCTGCATCGGCCTGGGCCGGTGCGCGACCGCGCTGCAGTCCGGCGATCACGGCAGCACGTTCGGCGGCAACCCGGTGGCCTGCGCGGCCGCACTGGCCGTGCTGGACACCATCGAGACCGACGGGCTGCTGGCCCGGGCCGCCGCCACCGGCCAGCAGCTCCGCGACGGGATCAGCGCGGTGGACCACCCGCTGCTCACCGGCGTCCGCGGGTCCGGCCTGTGGCTCGCAATGACACTGGACGGGCCGGCCTCGGGCGACGTGCAGACCGCCTGCCGCGAGGCCGGGTTCCTGGTCAACGCCGTTCAGCCGGACGCCATCCGGCTGGCCCCGCCGCTCATCCTGACCGAGGCCGAGGCCGCCGCGTTCTGCGCCGCGCTGCCCGGCATCCTGACCGGGGCCTCCGCTGCGGCCGCGGTGCCGCAGGGGGCCTGACATGCCGCCCGCCCCGCGCCACTTCCTGCGCGACGACGACCTGTCGCCGGCCGAGCAGGCCGAGGTGCTCAGCCTGGCCCGGGCCATGAAGGCGGACCGGTTCGGCTACCGGCCGCTGGCCGGGCCGCGCACCGTGGCGGTGCTGTTCGACAAGCCGTCGCTGCGCACCCGGGTGTCGTTCGCGGTGGGCATCGCTGAGCTCGGCGGGCTGCCGCTGGTGATCGACGCCCAGGCCACCCACGCATCCCGGGGCGAGACCGTCGCGGACACGGCCCGGGTGCTGGCCCGGCAGGTGACCGCGGTGGTGTGGCGCACGTTCGGCCAGGATCAGCTGTCCGAGCTGGCCGCGGCCAGCCCGGTGCCGGTGATCAACGGGCTGACCGACCGGTTCCACCCCTGCCAGCTCCTGGCCGACCTGCAGACCGTCAGAGAGGCGCACGGCCGGCTGGCCGGCCTGACGCTGGCCTTCCTCGGCGACGGGTCCAGCAACATGGCGCACTCCTACCTGCTCGGCGGCGCCACCGCCGGGCTGCACGTGCGGATCTGCTCGCCGGAGGCCTACCGCCCGGACCCGGGCGTGCTGGCCGCCGCGGCCACCCACGCGGCCGGGACCGGCGGCTCGGTCACCGTCACCGCGGATCCCAAGGCCGGCTGCGCGGATGCCGACATCCTGGCCACCGACGTGTGGACGTCGATGGGCCAGGAAGGCCAGGAGGCCGGGCGGACCTCGGCCATGGCGCCGTACCAGCTGAACGGGGACAAGCTGGCGCTGGCCGCACCCGGCTGCCGGGTACTGCACTGCCTGCCCGCGCACCGCGGCCAGGAGATCACCGCCGAGGTCCTCGACGGCCCCGCCAGCGTGGTCTGGGACCAGGCCGAGAACCGGCTGCACGCACAGAAGGCGCTGCTGGCCTGGCTGCTGGGACAGCGCCGGTGACCGCGGTCAGCCCGGTCACCAAGGCCGCCAGGCACGCCCAGATCGCCGGCATCCTGGCGCAGAACCCGGTCCGGTCGCAGGAGGAGCTGGCCGAATGGCTGGCCCGGCGGGGGGTGCGGGTCACCCAGACTACGCTGTCCCGTGACCTGGTCGAGCTGGGCGCGGTCCGGCTGCGCCGCCCGGACGGGGTGCTCGTCTACGCGCTGCCGGACCAGGCCGGCGGGCCGGGGTCGCCGCCCGGCCCCCTGCCCGCACCGCTGCCCGGCCCGCCGTTCGGCGAGGCGGAGCCGCGGGACGTGCCGGCCGGCACGGACCCCGACGCGCCGCCGGGGGCCGAGCCGCCGCCCGCGCGGCTCGCCCGGGCCGCCGCCGAGCTGCTGGTCTCCGCCGAGTCCAGCGCCAACCTGGTAGTGCTCCGCACCCCGGCGGGCGCGGCCCAGTTCCTCGCCTCGGTGCTGGACCACGCCCGGTGGAGCTCGATCCTCGGCACCGTGGCCGGTGACGACACCGTGCTGGTCATCGCCAGGGACCCGGCGGGCGGCGCGGAGCTGGCCGCCGCGCTGCTCCGGCTGGCCGAGCGCCGGGCCTGACGCCCAGAAGACCACCGCCTCCGGCCCCCACCCACCCGCCCGTGGCGGCACGAGAACTGACCAACCCGCCGCGGCCCCCCGGCCCGGCCCGCAAGGAGGACACAGACCATGACCAAGCGCATCGTGCTCGCCTACTCCGGCGGCCTGGATACCTCGGTAGCCATCGGCTGGATCACCGAGCAGACCGGGGCCGAGGTCATCGCCCTGGCCGTGGACGTCGGCCAGGGCGGCGAGGACCTGGACACGATCCGGCAGCGGGCGCTGGACTGCGGCGCCACCGAGTCCGTGGTGGCCGACGCACGGGCCGAGTTCGCCGCCAGGTACTGCCTGCCCGCGCTCCGCGCCAACGCGCTCTACCAGCAGCGCTACCCGCTGGTGTCGGCGCTGTCCCGGCCGCTGATCGTGTCCCACCTGGCCGCGGTGGCCCGCGAGTACGGCGCCACGATGGTCTCGCACGGCTGCACCGGCAAGGGCAACGACCAGGTCCGCTTCGAGGCCGGCCTGGCCGCGCTCGCGCCCGGGGTCAGCGTCTTCGCCCCGGTCCGCGACTCCGGCATGACCAGGGACAAGGCCATCGCCTTCGCCGCGGAGAAGGGCCTGCCGATCGAGGTCACCGCCAAATCGCCGTACTCGATCGACCAGAACCTGTGGGGCCGCAGCTGCGAGACCGGCCACCTGGAGGACATCTGGGAGTCACCGCACGACGACGTCTGGGGCTACACCAGCGACCCGGCCGAGGGGCAGCCCGCGGACGAGGTCACGATCAGCTTCGCCGACGGCCTGCCGGTCGCCCTGGACGGCCAGCCGCTCAGCCCGCTGGAGCTGATCACCGAGCTGCACACCCGCGCCGGGCGGCAGGGCGTGGGCCGGATCGACATGGTCGAGGACCGGCTGGTGGGGATCAAGAGCCGGGAGATCTACGAGGCCCCGGCCGCGATCACGCTGATCACCGCCCACCAGGAGCTGGAAGCGGTCTGCCTGGAGCGCGACCTGGCCCGGTTCAAGCGGCAGGCCGAGCAGCGCTGGACCGAGCTGGTCTACGACGGGCTGTGGTTCTCGCCGCTGCGCAGCGCGCTCGAGGCGTTCATGGCCGAGGCGTCGAAGAACGTGACCGGCGACGTCCGGGTCCGGCTGCACGGCGGCCAGGCCGTGGTCACCGGCCGCCGCAGTGAGGCCAGCCTGTACGACTACGGCCTGGCCACCTACGACACCGGCGACTCCTTCGACCAGGCGCTGGCCAAGGGCTTCATCGAGCTGTGGGGCCTGCCCAGCAAGATCGCCGCCAGCCGGGACCGCCGGGTGGCGGGGGAGGAG
>DASVBE010000025.1:0-7413 GCA_036375995.1 Streptosporangiaceae bacterium
AGCGACGTAACATCGATCGCTTCGTGGTGTGACGGGCGGGGCGGGTGGGACGGACCTGGGCGCTGGCCCGGAGGCGGACCGGGAGCCTGCACGCCCCAGGCAGGACTGACCGCGGCCGAGTGCCGTGCGATGGCCTCACCGGCAGCCCGTGCGATTATCCGGCAGCCCGGCCGGGCACCAGCCGCCGTAGGGGCGGTGGCAGCCCGGCGGGCGCGACGGGACAATACGCTGGGGCCGGTTCGGGGGTGACGGGGAAGCATGAGCCAGGCACCGGCTATCAGCGTGGCCAGCCTTAACCTGCACGGCGGGATGGACCGGCACGGGCGGCCGTACGACGTGGCCGCCGCTTGTTATTCGCTGAAGGCCGACGTGATCGCGCTGCAGGAGGTGTGGCGGGCGGGCGGTGAGCCGGACGGGTTCGCGGCGGTGGCCAGTGCGCTGGGCGGGCAGGTCCGGCACGGCCGGATGGCGTCCGGGATCAGCCTGGCCCGGCTGCGGGTGGGCCCGGAGGACGGCCGCGCAGGCGACTGGGGCGTGGCCGTGCTCACCAGCCTCCCGGTGCTGCGGTACGAGGAGCTCAGCCTGGGCCGCGCGCCGCTGGACGGTCTCCCCCGGCTGGCCCAGGCACTGACCCTGGCCGTGCCCGGCGGCGGCACGCTGCGGATCGTGAACACGCATCTGACGCACCGGATGACCAGCCCGGCCCAGCTGATCCTGCTGGCCACCCGGCTGAGCAGGGAGAGCACCGGGCCGACGCTGATCGCCGGCGACCTGAACATGCCGGGCCCGGCCACCTGGACGGCCGGGCCCGGCTACCGCCGGGTGGTCCGCGGCCTGACCTTCCCCGCGCACCGGCCGCTGGTCCAGATCGACCACCTGCTGGCCGGGCCCGGCATCAGGGCCGAGGCCGCCGAGGTGCTCCCCGGCGTGGGCTCCGACCACCTGCCCGTCCGCGCCCAGCTCCTGCCCGGCTGATCGGCTCATCGGTTTCTGCATCTACCTGACCAAGGCCGCCCGGGGGCATAACTATGGCGATCTCCTGATCGCCGCCGCGGCTGACTACGCCGCGGGGCAGGGCGCCTCCGCCGTCGAGGGATACCCGGTCACCGACGCCAGCACGGGCCGGCGCAGCCAGCTGTCCTCGGGCACCGTGGCATGTTCGCGCGGGCCGGGTTCAGCAGGCCGGCCCGGCCGGCCGGGCGGCGGGTCGTGATGCGGCGCCAGGTCACCCCGGGCGGCTGAGGGCCTCGATGGCCTTGCTGATCCGGCGCTCCCGGGTCTCCGGCTTCTTCGCCTCCATGATCGCCCGGACGTGCTCTTTCTGGTGCGAGTAGGGCAGCCGGTCGAACCGGGCCCGGGCGGCGGGCGCCGCGTCCAGCGCGGCGGCGAAATCGCCCGGCACCTCGACCGTGCGCGGCTCGGTGTCCAGAACAAGGTCGACGTCGATCTCCTCGCCCGCCTCGACCCCGGCGGCGGCCCGGTGCTCCGCGCTGACACCCACCATGTACACGCCGCCCATCACCGCGACCGTGCTGCGGTAGGTGTGGCCGTTGATGGTGACCTGCACCGGCGGGCGCTTGCCGGCCCCCATGTCCTCGACAATGCCGGGCGGTATCTCGATGCCGGTGGCCGTCTTGCCGGCGGCCAGGAGCGTGGTGCGGAACTTCATCGGTTCGAGCCTTTCCCCGGGCCCCGGATCGATCAGGAATCGGCCATCCACGCCTTGCTGGGGAGGCGGAGGAGGGACTCCTAGCCTAGCGGCGGGCCCCGTCAGCCGCCCCTCAGCAGGCCCTCAGCCGCTCCTCAGCCGCTCCTCAGCCACGCCGCCCGCCGGCCCGGCCGGCCGGCCCCCCAAGGGGGTTCCGTCAACCAGAATGGCGATCATGTTTATCACGCCACTATTAAGGACAGTCGTTACTTTGATATTGTTGGTGACTGGTCCGATACCTTCCTGTCGGATACTGGGCCCCGTCGGGATTGCGCGCTCGACGGGGCCGCTTTCTTTGATCATGTCGCGCTCTGATGATCATGATCTACTGTGGCGATGCACTCTGACGAAGCGGCCGCAATCGAGGTCGCCATCCGGGCGGCCGGCGACCCGCGGCGGGCGGTATCCGAGCGCGCGTACCTGAAGAGCGACCGGGAATTCTGCGGCGCCAGCGCGCCCGCCGTCCGCCAGATCGTCAGGGCGTGGTGCGCCGCCCGCCCGGCCCTGGAAAGAGACCGTCTGCTGGCGGTGACCGCCTGGCTGTGGGACCGGCCGCTGTTCGAGAGCCGGCGGGCCGCGGTGGACCTGCTGCGCGCCCGGCCCGCGCTGCTCCAGCCGGCCGACGCCGGCCTCATCGAGGCCATGCTCCGCGATTCCGGTACCTGGGCCCTGGTCGATGACCTGTCCGGGCACGTCATGGGCGGCCTGACCGAGGCCTACCCGGAACTCACCGCCGTCCTCGACCGGTGGTCGCGGGACGCCGATTTCTGGCTGCGCCGCTCCGCGATGCTGGCCCTGCTCGGCCCGCTGCGCCGGGGTGACGGCGACTTCGCCCGCTTCTCCCGGTACGCCGACGCCATGCTGGCCGAGCGGGAGTTCTTCATCCGCAAGGCGATCGGCTGGGTGCTGCGTGACACGGCGAGGCGCCGTCCGGGCCTGGTCGCGGAGTGGCTGGCGCCGCGGGTGCACCTGGCGTCCGGGGTCACGGTCCGGGAGGCAGTCAAGCCGCTTCCGCCTGGCGTCCGCGACCTGCTGCTGGCCGGCTACCGGGAGAAACTGCCAGTCATCCTGCCCGGCGCCAGCCCCGCATCCAGCCTGGCGCCCCCGGCCCGCGCCCAACCGGAATTAACGCAGCCAAGCCGCGGGAATACGCGCAATAGCAGGCCGCCGGCGCAATCACCACGCAGCTGCGTTTAATCGCCGGAATCCGGCCGTAAATACCGCCGCTCCAGGCAATTAATATCGCACGCGCCACCGGGCGGCTACGATAGGTAATCGAACGGTGGCCGTCCGCAAGATAACCCGGCTTCCCGGCCGCATACCCGACCGCTCCCGCCCAGCCAAGCCACCGTTCGGCGACACAAAGCTAACTGCCAGACGACACCAGCCTGGCTAACCGGCCGCGGCACGCAGATCAGACCCGACGCGATAGGGATCCGAAGCCGCCGACACCCGGCACATCAGGGCCCAAACCGGCGATTTGCGCCGAGTACGGGCAACCAGTCCATAACGTGCATTGACATTCACTGAGCGGCTGATCATGCTCGGGGCCGGAAACCTTCCGAAAATGCCAAGGAGGGGCTGCATGATCTTGCATCACCGTCCCATCCGCGCCGGCGTAGTCGCGGTTCTGGGGCTGGGTATGACCGCGGCAATGGGGTCGCTGGGCTCCGTCGCCGCTGCAGCCGCGCCGGCTGGACCGGTGCCGATGGTCACGATCGCCCACAGCGTCGCGGCCACCACCGACCCCCAGACCGGTCCCTTCACCAGCCGGAACATGACCGTCCAGGTCGCGCTCCGGCCGCGGAACGCGGCCGGGCTCAACCGCGCGATGAGTGCCCTGTACACCAAAGGCAGCGGGAGCTACCACCACTGGCTGGCCAAGGGGGCCTTCAGCGCCCGGTACGCGCCCACCGCGGCGCAGCGCAACGCGGTCACCAGCTACCTGCGGCGGGCCGGCCTCACGATCCGCCCGTCGGCCTCGCCGTTCCTGGTCCGGGCCAGCGGGTCGAGCGCCAGGGTGTCCGCCGCCTTCCACACAACGCTGCGCAACTACCGCAGCAAGAAGGGCACGAAGTACTACCAGAACGCGACCGCGGTGCGCCTCCCGGCCTCGATCGCGCGCTCGGTCCAGGGTGTCACCGGCCTGACCAACACGGTGCGGCTGCACAAGCAGATCGTGCGTCCCACGGTCAAGCCGCACGCCGCGTCCGACTGCAAGGACCCGTACCCGACCGTGGCCCAGCAGTTCGCGCTGCTGGACAACGGCACCGGCTTCCCGGCCGGCTACGGTGACGGCCCCGGCTGCAGCGGCCTGACCCCGGCGCAGGACAACTCCATCTACGGTGCCCCGCACCTGGGCGCCTCCGCCCGGGGCAAGGGCGTGACCATTGGCCTGTTCGAGCTGTCGGACTACCAGCAGTCGGACATCCAGACGTGGGCGCAGACGTTCTACGGCAAGAACTACACCGCCCCGCTGGTCAACGTTCTCGTGGACGGCGGCCCGAGCAACCCGGTCTGCCCGGTCGGCGACCAGTGCCCGCCGCAGTTCAACGGCTTCTCCGGGGACATCGAGGTCGACGCCGACATCGAGATGCAGCTGGCCATCGCGCCCGCGGTGAACAAGCTCGTGGTCTACAACGCCCCGAACGACTTCACCGGCCAGACCTCGCTGGACCAGTGGGCCGCTATCGCCAACGACGACACCGCCGCGTCGGTGAGCTCCAGCTGGGGCCTGTGCGAGCAGGACGCTGGCGGCGCCGGGTTCGTGCTGGCAGAGAACACGCTGTTCCAGCAGATGGCCATGCAGGGCCAGTCGGTGTTCGGGGCCTCGGGTGACACCGGCGCGTTCGACTGCATCCGGTCCGACGGCACCACGGGCCTCGCAGTCAACGACCCGCCGTCCCAGCCCTTCATGACCAGCGTGGGCGGCACCTCGCTCGAGTCCTTCAACCCGGGGCACGCGCAGCACCCGAAGTACCCGGCCGGTGTTGAGACGGTCTGGAACACGGACTCGCTGTGCAGCGATGACGCTCCCGGCCGGGGCAACGACAACCGCGGCGGCTTCTTCTGGTGCGCCAGGACCGGGGCCGGCGGCGGCGGTTCGAGCATGTTCTGGGGCCGGCCTGGCTACCAGAGCGGCCCGGGCGTCGACAACCCGTTCACCACTCACGCCAACGGCACGACCCAGTGCCAGCTGGCCAAGCCGGGCACGCCATGCCGCGAGGTGCCGGACATCTCGGTCAACGGGGACGAGTTCACCTCGTACGCCGAGTTCTGCACCGGCAACTCCAGCACGCCGTTCAGCATCTGCGGTCAGTTCAGCGGGTCCCAGAAGCCGCCGGGCTGGTTCGGCATCGGCGGCACCAGCCTGTCGTCGCCGTTCTGGTCGGCGATCGTCGCGGACCGGGACAGCTTCCACCGTGGCCGCATCGGCCTGGCCGACGCGTGGCTGTACCGGCTGTTCCGCGGGGCGCCCGGCGTCTACTTCCACGACATCACCGGCAAGGGGCAGACCACGACGGACAACGGGTTCTTCCCGGTGACCCGCGGCTACGACGAGGCAGTCGGCATCGGCACACCGAAGATGGCGTCGCTGATCGCCCTGGCCGGTTGACAACCCGCGGCACCACCGGCTAGCCCCGGCAGCCAACCGCATCAGGCGAGGGGGACGGGCCCGGCCCGTCCCCCTTCGTCATGCCGCCGGACCCCCGCGGGCCATGGCGGATGGCCGGCAGGGCGAGCAGCACGGCCGGGCTGGCCAGCCCGTACACCGCGGCGAAGGCCAGCAGCGGCCGGGCCCCGAGCACCGCCGCGACCGGCCCGATCACCGCGTACGCGGACCCGCCCAGCGCGAACGACCCGGTCAGCGAGAACGCGGTGGCCCGGGCCTGCAGCCCGGGCGGCACGTCCAGCTGCAGCGTGGTGGTCCAGAACGTGCCGGCCACCGCCGAGCCCACCCCGGCGGCCAGCGCCGCCGCGGCCACCGGGATCAGCGGGGCGTGCAGCGCGAGCAGCAGGCATGGCAGCGGATACCCGAACGCGCCCAGGACCGACACCACCAGCGGCCGCCGCGGCCGCCGCCCGACCAGGATCAGGCTGGCCCCCACCGACCCGGCGGCCAGCGCGGCGACGATGATCCCCCAGGCCCGGGCGCCGCCCAGGTAGTCCCGCGCCAGGATCGGGCCGAGCAGCAGGTACGGCGCCCAGGTGAACAGGTTGAACAGGGTGTACTGCAGGGTGGTCAGCCACAGCCAGGGCCGGGTCCGGAACGCGGCCCAGCCGTCGGCCAGGTCGCGCAGCGGCGAGGCGGCCGCGGCCCGGGCGGGCGGCATCCGCAGCAGCACCAGGGACAGCGCGCTGGCCCCGAAGCTGGCCGCGTCGATCGCGATCACCGGCCCGGGACCGATCGCCGCGACCAGGATCCCGGCCAGCGCCGGGCCGCCGATCCTGGCCGTGGCGGAGGCCAGGCCGATCAGCGCGTTCGCGTCGCTGGCCTGGCCGGGCGGGGCCAGCTGCGGGGTCAGCGCGGTCAGCGCCGGGGTGAAGAACGCCTCCCCGGTGCCCTCGGCCGCCTGCAGCACGACGAACACCCACACCGGCACGTGCCCGGCCAGCAGCGCGGCGGCCAGCGCGGCCTGGGCGGCGAACCGGAGCAGGTCCGCGCCGAGCATCACCGGCCGGCGGCCGATCCGGTCGGCCAGCACTCCCCCGCTGATCATCAGCAGGATCTGCGGGATCACCCCGGCGGCGAACACGAAGCCGAGCGCGGCGCTGTTACCGCCGTTGGACAGAACCGCGAACGCAACCGCCACTCCGGCCATCGCCGACCCGGTCACGGACACCGCATAACCCGCGTAGAACCGGCGGAAATTGCGCTCCCTCAGCAGCGCGCCGGCACTCTTTACAAGGCCATTTCTAGGTCTCTGACCTGAGGGTTTACTGCGACTGGCAACCCTTGCCGTCTTTCTTAGAAGCACGCAGATCACGGTGCCAGCAATATCCGCCAGCCCGCAATAGCGAAATTATTTACCGCGATTGCTGCCGCAGTAAATGCCCGCCGCGACGGCGCTAAGCTCATGTGTTCAGGAAGGATTACGCATGATTCTCAGCGGCCTGATAGCCGCGGCCGGCCACGGCCCGGCGCCGGTGGAGTACGCCGTCGCGGTGGACCGCTACCTGGACAGCGCGACGCTCGGCGCGGCGTCCCGCCGGGTCTACCGGATCTCGCTGACCGGCTGGGCCTGGCCGCTGGTGGACCGCGACCGGCCGGCCGGGGCGGGCCGCCGCCGGGCCGCGCCGCCCATCGTCCCGCTGGCCCTGCTCGACCGGCCGGAGGCGGCCGCCCGGCTGGCCGCGGCCACCGCGGCGCGCGCCGCCGTCGCGGGCGCCCGCACGGTGAACCGCGAGCTGTCCGCCCTCCGCAGCGCCGTCGGCTGGTGGCAGGAGCAGGGCTGGATCACCGCGGACCCAACCGCGGGCCTGCGCCACCTGTCCCGCCCGGCCCGCCCGCCGGCCGCGCTCGGCCCGGCCCGCCGTGCCGACCTGCTCCGCGCCCCGGCGGGACTGCGCGAGCACACGTTCTGGCGCCTGCTGGCCGACACCGGCGCACCGGCCGAGGAGATCCTCGCCCTGGACGCCGACCACCTGGACCTGGCCAGCCACCGCACCCGGCCCGCCGCGTACGCGGACCTGCGCTGGACCCC
>DASVBE010000067.1:0-2424 GCA_036375995.1 Streptosporangiaceae bacterium
GGTCACAAGCAGCGCTACGACCTGGTGGGCACCGTGGTGGCGGGCGACGTCCCGCTGTACGGCGGGCTGGACGCCATCAAGCACGCCGACCGGCTGCGGGCCGACGCCGAGGCGCGCGCGGCCGCGCTGTGGGGCGCGGACTGGTGCCGGTTCTCTGTGGCCGGGTCGACCCACGGCAACCAGGCGTTCTGCCTGGCCATGGGTCAGCCGGGCCAGGAGGTGATCATCACGAGGACGCTGCACAGGTCGCTGCTGCTCGGGCTGGTGATGGCGGGCCTGCGGCCGGTCTGGGTGCGGCCGGAGATCGACCCGGGTACCGGCCTGCCCGGGGCGGTGGCGGTGCAGACGGTCAAGGACGCGCTGGCCGCGCACCCGGACGCCTGCGGCGTGATCCTGGGCGACCCGTCCTACATCGGCACCACCGGCGACCTGGCCGGCCACGCCCGTGCCGCGCACGAAGCCGGGGTGCCGCTGATCGTCGACCAGGCCTGGGCCGCGTACCTCGGCTTCCACCCGGATCTGCCGGCGCACGCCATCGCGGCGGGCGCCGACGGCATGGTAACCAGCGCGCACAAGACGCTGCCCGCCTACACCCAGGGCGCGGTGGTGCTGGCCAGGACCGGGCGGCTGGACCGGGCCCGGCTGGAGCGCGCGTTCGACGCCACCCACACCACCAGCCCGGCCGGGTCCATCCTGGCCAGCATCGACGCCGCCCGGGCGCTGCTGGCCCGGGACGGGGAGCGGCTGTGCGGCCGCCTGCTGCGTGGCCTGGCCGCGGCTCGCAAGCGGCTGCGTGAGGTGCCCGGCCTCGATGTGCTCGACGGGCCCGGCGTGGACCCGGCCAAGCTGGTGGTCCTGCTGGCCGGGACCGGGGCGCACGGCGGCCTGGTCGAGGCCGGCCTGATCGACGCGGGCATGCCGGTCGAAATGGGCGATCGCGACACCGTGGTCCCGATCGTGACCATGGCCGACGACGAGGAGCAGATCGCGACGTTCACCGAGGCGCTGATCGCCGTGGTGGAGCGGCACCGCGGCCAGCCGCGCCACCCGGTCGCGACCGCCTCGTGGACGGTGCGGCCGCAGCCGGTGCTGGCGCCGCGGGAGGCCTTCTTCGCGCCGAACGAGACCGTCCCGGCCAGCTCCGCCGTCGGCCGGATCAGCGCCGAGCTGGTCGCCCCCTACCCGCCCGGCGTGCCGGTGCTGGCACCGGGCGAGCTGATCACCGCCGAGGCGCTAGCCGCGCTGCGCGAGGTGGCCGGCTACGGGGGCCGGATCGCCTACGCCGAGGACCCCAGCCTCGCTACCTTCCAGGTCGTCGCCTGATTCCACCTCGGCCGCGGCGACGACCGCCTCCTGCTCCTCGTGCGCGTACCCGCGGCCGCGCAGCAGCGACGCCACGGCCGCGACCAGGCACGCCGCGATGGCGAAGTCGAACGCGATGTCCAGGCCGTGCTGGAACGGCGCCGAGATCAGCGACGGGAAGAAGGTGTGCCCGGTGAGGTAGGCGGCGTGCCCGGCGGGCAGCTTGGCCAGGGCGGGGCCGAGCAGCGTGCCGATCGGGTTGTAGCCCAGCAGCGCGGCGAACATGATAGACACCGGCGGCAGCGCGGCCAGCCGGGCCGCGTCGGCCGGCGGCACGCCCTGGGCCATCAGGCCGTGGCTGAGGGTGGCCGGCAGCGACGAGGCGAGGCCCAGGATGATCAGCGTGAAGAAGATGCCGATGGACAGGACCATGGCCGAGTTCTGGAACGTCGCGCTCATGCCCGCGCCGACGCCGGTCCGGCGGCAGGCTGTTCATAATCCCGGCCCGGTTGGGCGAGGCGAACAACCCCATGCCGATGCCGTTCATCAGCAGGACCAGCGCGAACTGTCAGTACTCGAAGTTGACAGGCAGCAGCTCGAGCAGCACGAAGGACAGCGCGGCCACCACCATCCCGCCGGTGGCGAACGGCCGGGCGCCGAACCGGTCCGACAGCCAGCCCGAGGCCGGGCCGGCGATGAGGAAGCCGACGGTCAGCGGCAGCATCGCGATACCGGCCCACAGCGGGGTCCGCTCGAAGCTGTAACCGTGAATCGGCAGGTAGATGCCCTGCAGCCAGATGATCAGGATGAACATCAGCCCGCCCCGGCCTAGGCTGGACAACAGGCTGGCCAGGTTGCCCGCGGTGAACGGGCGGATCCGGAACAGCGAGAGCCGGAACATCGGCTCGGCGACCCGGGTCTCGATCACGCAGAACCCGGCCAGCACGGCCAGCCCTCCGCCGATCAGACCGAGCACCACCGGGCTGGTCCAGCCCATCGTGTGCCCGCCGTAAGGCTGGATGCCGTAGGTGATGCCGACCAGCACGGCGATCAGCCCGGCGGCGAAGGTCAGGTTCCCCACCAGTCGAGGGTGGCGGGCTTGCGGATGCCGCGCTCCTGCAG
>DASVBE010000121.1:0-3385 GCA_036375995.1 Streptosporangiaceae bacterium
CGCGGGTCTGGGTACGGCCGGCGGAGATGGCGGTCTCGCCGAGGATGCCGCCCAGGTACCGGTTGCCTTTCTTGTGCCGGGCCTGGCCTTTGCGCTTGCCGGACTGGTGGTCCAGCGGGGCGCGCCCGGCCCAGGACACCAGGTGCCCCCCGGTGGCGAACCTGGTCATGTCCACGCCGGTCTCGGCGACGGCGTCCTCGGCAGCGCGGCGCCCCCACCCGGGCATCGACTCGGCCTGCTGCAGCTGTTCCTCATACGGGGCGAGAAGCTCCTCGATCACGGCGGTGAGCCCGCTGATCTGGGCGTCGATCTGGTCGATGCGCTCCAGCATGATCTTGAGCAGGCGCGCGTGGTGACCGGTGAAGAACTCCGCCCCTTCCAGGGCGTGCTCCAGCTCGGTGATCTTGCGGCGGGCGCGGGCGCGGGCCAGCTGCGCGAGGACCTTCGGGTCACGGTGGCCGGCGATGAGGTGGTCCATGATGTCCCGGCCGGTGACGCCGTGCAGGTCCGACACGACGGACGAGAGCTTGACCGCGGCGGATTCCAGCAGCTTCTCGGTGCGGTTCTTCTCCCGGGTGCGGTCTTCGATGAGGTCACGGCGGTAGCGGGTGTGCAGCCGGATGATCCGGAACTCTGCGGTGGCGACGAAGCACGGCCGGACGGCGCCGCGCTCGAAGCACTGCGCGAGCCAGCTCGAATCCGACGGGTCCCGCTTGGGCCGGCCGGGCAGGTTCTTGACCTGCTTGGCGTCCGCGAGGACGCATTCGAGGCCCTCGGCCTCCAGCCGGAAGAACGGCCCCATCCAGTAGGTGGACGTGGCCTCCATCACGACAGCGGGGACCTGCCAGGACCGCAGCCAGTCCGCCAGCGCCAGCACCCCGCGCCTGGTGGTCGCGAAGGCGCGGGTCTCGCCCATCCGCCGCGCCGGGTTCGTATCCGACGGGACCCTGATCGTGGCGTGCATCTCGGCCTTGCCGATGTCGATGCCGCAGACCCGGTCCCGGTACAAGGGCTCGTCGGTGACCTCTTCCACCGGCCCCTCACCTCTTCCCTTCCCTGGACGGCCGGCGCTGGAGCGCGCTAGCCCGCGAGGCGGGACCGCCCGGGGAGCCGGGGACGGTGCGGAAACTGACCCGCGTGCTCGAAGCGACAGTCAACGGCCCCTCAAAGATCGGCTCCCGGCGTCAGGCTGATACACGGCCTCGGCCGCGACCACGGAAGTAACGACGTCACGGGCGGTCCCGCCGGCTATTTTCACGCCGGTACGGCGTCGCGCGCAGCGATATCAGGGGCTGATACGTGAATGGTCCTTAGCTGGGCAGGCGGAAGCGGCCCCTGGCCGGTGATGTGGTGGCAGGGCCTGCGGGCGGGGTGTGGTCAGGCGGCTGGCTGGAGGGTGACCGTGTGTCCGAGGGCTTCGAGCTTGGCGATGAGCCGGCGAGTCTCCCGTTCGGGGTCTAGGCGGCGGGTGAAGTAGTCCTCGCCGAGCTCGTGGTAGGGCGTGCCGGTGGCCAGGACGTGCCAGATGATCACGATCATCGCGTGAGCGACCTGGAGCACCCCGGCTTTGGTTGAGGCTCAGCTTTGCGGCTAACCGCCTGTCAGCCTTGTAATTTTTCTTCTTGTTGACGTAATCGAACAAGTGTCCGCTTGTGTCTGGTGGTGGCTGTCGTGTTCCAGTGTCCCTCCGTTCTGGTGCCACCGGCCAGCGGCCGCCTGGTGGGGGCGGGAGGGCGCCGCGGCCTGACCGGGGCAGCCCTCTTTGGGCTGCCGCTTTGCTGGCCCTGTGGCCCGCCAGAGGTCTCCGGGGTCAACGGCGGCCGCAGGCCGTCGCGCGCCAGCGCGATGCGCAGCACCGTTGAGGCCGGAGGGGGCGGGCCGGTACCATCGCGGCGCCCGCACCCCAGCGCGGCAGCCCATTTCAGGGAATCCGGGCGGCGCATGCCGCCTCCTTCTCATTCTTGTTGTCCTTCCCCGCCGCGTGCGGCGTACCAGGCGGCCTCGGCCTCAGCCGGGGTCACGTCCCCGATCGCGGAGTGGATCCGGCGGTTGTTGAACCAGTGCAGGTAGCCGGCGGTCTCCATCTCCACGTGGGCCAGGTCCCGCCACGGGCCGCGGCGGCTGATCAGCTCGGTCTTGTACAGGCCGATAGCGCTCTCCATCAGGGCGTTATCCAGCGCGTCCCCGACCGTGCCGATGGAGGGGACGACGCCCTCGGCGGCCAGGTGGGCGGTGAACGCGATGGAGGTGTACTGCGACCCGGCGTCGGAGTGGTGGATCAGCCCCGCGCTGACCGGGTGCCCGCCGTGGTCCCGGTGCCACAGCGCCATGTCCAGGGCATCCAGCACCAGCTTGGCGCGCTTGTGGCGGGCGGCCGCCCAGCCCGCGAACAGGCGGGAGAAGACGTCCACCACGAACGCCACGTAGACCGGGCCGGCCAGCGTGGCCACCTGGGTGAAATCCGCGACCCACCGCCGGTTAGGCGCCGGCGCGGTGAAATCCCTGCCGATCAGGTCCGGCGCCCGCTCGTGCCCGGGTCCCCTCCCCGCGATCGTGGTGCGGACCTTGCGGCCGCGGCGGGCGCCCCGCAGCCCGCTCTCGCGCATGACCCGCTCGACGGTACAGCGCGCCACCGGGATCCCGCGGCGGCTCAGCTCCAGCCACGTCTTGCGGGCCCCGTACACCTCCTCGTACTCGGTGCGCATCCGCGCGATCTCCGCCAGGATCTGCGCGTCCCGCACGGCCCGGGCCGGCGGCGGCCGCCGCACGGCCGCATAGTAGGTGCCCGGGGCGATCTGCCAGCCGCTGGCGGCCAGCACGCGGCAGACCGGCTCGACCCCGAGCGCGTCCTTGTGCTTACTGATGAACATCACGAGCACCGCGGTGGCCGGCCGAGCTCGGCCGCGAAAAAAGCCGACGCCGCCTTGAGGATCTCATTCGCCCGCCGCAGCTCGGCCACCTCCTGCTTCAGCGCCTTGATCTCCGCCTTCTCCTCCGTCGTCAGCCCTGGCCGCTCCCCGGCATCGACCTGGGCACGGCGCAGCCACTTGCGCACCGTCTCCGGCGACCCGATCCCCAGCCGGGCCGCCACCGCCTTGATCGCCGCGTACTCATTGCCGTAGTTCCCGCGGACCTCCCCGACCATCCGCACAGCCCGCTCCTTCATCTCCTGCGGGTACGGAGTCCTACCTGCCATGACCCGATCGTCCTCTCGATCGAGCCTCTACAAAACCCGGGGCGATTCAGTGCGGCCGACGGCGGCGCGCACGGGCGTCTGCGCGTCTCATCGCGTGCGGGCCTTCGAGGCGTTCAGCTCCACAGCCTGACGGATGAGTGCCCGCAGCGCCGCTTCATTCACCATGTCCCCCTCACGGAAATCAGCGGC
>DASVBE010000170.1:0-47564 GCA_036375995.1 Streptosporangiaceae bacterium
CCCGCAGCCGAGCGAGGCCAGGGTGAACCCGGCGACCCCGGTGAGGAACACCCGGCGGTGGCCGTAGAGGTCGCCGAGCCGCGCGCCGGTCACCATCAGCACCGCGTAGGAAATCACGTAGCCGGCCACGATCAGCTGCAGGGCGGCCCCGGACGCGTGCAGCCCGGCATGGATGGACGGGACGGCGACGTTCACCACCGAGGTATCCAGCACCGCCATCAGCTGCCCGGCCAGCACGATCGCCACCAGCACGGCCGGGCTGGCGGCCCGCCGCCGGGCGGGCCTGGCCGGGGCGCGCAGCCCGGCGGCATGGTCCTTGCGCACAGAGATATCGGTCATGCCATCGAGTCTGCAGCAGATCTGATGCCAGTACCGAGAGCCTGCTTATCCTAGTACTGACAGCACCCGGCTACTACCTTGGCCGCCGCGCGTGACCCGGCGAGGATGGAAACATGACCGCGATAGACACCGTCAACGGGGCTGCCCAGCACCATGGCACCCGGCAGGGGGCCCGGCGCAGCGAGCTGGCCGCGTTCCTGCGCAGCCGCCGCGAGCGGATCACCCCCGAGGATGTCGGCCTGCCGCCGGGGCTGCGGAGACGTACCGCGGGGCTGCGCCGCGAGGAGGTCGCCCAGCTCGCCGGGGTGGGCGTGACCTGGTACACGTGGCTGGAGCAGGGCCGCCCGATCAACGCCAGCGTCCAGGTGCTCGACGCGATCGCCCGCACGCTGCGGCTGGACCCGCCGGAGCGGGAGCACCTGTACCGGCTGGCGGACATGCCCGACCCGGCCACCACCAACGGCGCGAGCCCGGCCTGCCCCACGATCACCCCCGAGCTCCAGGAGATCCTCGACTCCCTGACCCCGCTGCCGGCCAGCATCATCAACGAGCGGTTCGACCTGCTGGCCTGGAACGACGCGTACGCCGCGATGTGGCCGGGCATACTGAACGCCCCCCCGGCGGACCGGAACACGCTGTGGATGGTGTTCACCCACCCGGGCTGCTGCCACCCCTACGTCAACCGGGACGAGCAGCTGTCCAGCCTGGTCGCCCAGCTGCGCGGGGCTTACGGGCGGCACCTGGGCGAGCCCGCGTGGACCAGCTTCGTGGCCCGGCTGCAGGCGGCCAGCACCCAGTTCACCCAGCTGTGGGCCGAGCAGCACGTGGCCAGCAACATGACCTACCTGAAGATCTTCCGGCACCCGGCGCACCCGCGGATGGCGATGACCACCACCAGCCTGGGCGTGCTGTCGCTGCCCGGCACCCGGATGGTGATCTACAACCCGGCCGACGACGGCTGCCGGGAGGCGGTCGCCGGACTGCTCCGCGGCGAAGGCCAGGGCCAGCACTTCCCGTGCTGGCCCGCGCACGACATGCAGGCCGGCCGCGGCCCGAAGGCTTCCGCCCCGCTCCCCCGGTAACGGTGGCCTACCCTGGGCGGCATGACCACCGACGCGCGGCCCGCTGCGGCCGCCGCCCAGGACAGCAACCCGGACCTGCACACGACCGCGGGCAAGATCGCTGACCTGGGCCGGCGGCGCGAGGAGGCGGTGCACGCCGGCCCGGCCCGCGCGGTCGAGCGGCAGCACGCCAAGGGCAAGGCCACCGCGCGGGAGCGGATCGCCCGGCTGCTCGACCCCGGCTCGTTCACCGAGTTCGACGAGCTGGCCCGGCACCGGGCCACGGACTTCGGGGTGGCCGCCAACCGGCCCTACGGGGACGGCGTGGTCACCGGGTACGGCACGATCGACGGCCGGCCGGTGTGCGTGTTCAGCCAGGACTTCACCGTGTTCGGCGGGTCGCTGGGCGAGGTGTACGGCGAGAAGATCGTCAAGGTCATGGACCACGCGCTGAAGACCGGCTGCCCGGTGATCGGCATCAACGACGGCGGCGGGGCCCGGATCCAGGAGGGCGTGGTCGCCCTCGGCCTGTTCGCCGAGATCTTCTACCGCAACGTGATCTGCTCCGGCGTGATCCCGCAGATCTCGCTGATCATGGGCCCGTGCGCGGGCGGCGCGGTGTACTCCCCGGCGATCACCGACTTCACGCTGATGGTCGACCAGACCTCGCACATGTTCATCACCGGGCCCGACGTGATCAGGACGGTGACCGGCGAGGAGGTCACGTTCGAGGAACTGGGCGGCGCGCAGGCGCACAGCGTCAAGTCCGGCGTGGCCCACTACCAGGCCCGGGACGAGGACGACTGCCTGGACTTCGCCCGCGAGCTGCTGTCCTACCTGCCGTCGAACAACCTCGACGACCCGCCCCGCCTGGAACCAGACCTGACCGGCGGCGCCGAGCTGGACATCACCCCGGACGACGAGGAACTCGACCGCCTCATCCCGGACTCCCCCAACCAGCCGTACGACATGCACACGGTGATCACCAGCGTGCTGGACGGCGGCGAGTTCCTGGAGATCCACGAGAGCTTCGCGCCGAACATCGTCGTCGGCTTCGGCCGGGTCGACGGGGCCAGCGTCGGCGTGGTTGCCAACCAGCCCCTGCACTTCGCCGGCTGCCTGGACATCGACGCCTCGGAGAAGGCCGCCCGGTTCGTCCGCACCTGCGACGCGTTCAGCATCCCGGTGCTCACGTTCGTGGACGTGCCCGGCTTCCTGCCCGGCACGGACCAGGAGTGGAACGGCATCATCCGGCGCGGCGCCAAGCTGATCTACGCTTACGCCGAGGCCACCGTGCCCAAGATCACGGTGATCACCCGCAAGGCGTACGGCGGGGCGTACGACGTGATGGGCTCCAAGCACCTCGGCGGGGACATCAACCTGGCCTGGCCGACCGCGCAGATCGCGGTCATGGGCGCCCAGGGCGCCGTGAACATTTTGTACCGCCGGGAGCTGGCCGAAGCCAGCGACCAAAATGAGCTCCGCGATGAGCTGGTGACCGAGTATGAAGACCGGCTCGCGAACCCGTACATCGCGGCAGAACGGGGTTACGTAGACGCGGTCATCCGCCCCGCCGAGACTCGTTCGCAGGTCACCAGGGCCCTTCGGACGCTTCACGGAAAGCGGCAGACACTCCCGCCGAAAAAACACGGAAACATACCGCTCTGACCGGGGTGGCGGAGGTGACGCCTATGATTCCCCGCGCCGGGCACCCAGCCGTGCCACTAGAGTTCTTCCTACCATGACCGAAAACGGCACCCCTCTGCCGCTGCTTTCCCGCTACGCGATCATGATCGATGTTGGCTACATCTACGCGTCCACGGGCGAGCTGCTGTTCAGCGCCTCCTACCGGCACGAGTACCGGGTCGACACGGCCGCGCTGATCCGGGCTCTTACCCGGGAGGCCAGCGAGAAGATCAGGGGGGAGCTGCTGCGGGTCTACTGGTACGACGCGGCCAGGGACCGGGTGCCCACCTTCGACCAGCGGGTCATCGCCCAGATGCCGCTGGTCAAGCTGCGGCTCGGCAACCTGAACGCGCGCGGCCAGCAGAAGGGCGTGGACGCGCAGATCCGCGCGGACATGGAGGCCCTGGCCCGGCACCGGGCCATCACCGACGCCGTGCTGGTCGCCGGGGACGAGGACATGGTCCCGGCGGTCGAGGCGGCCCAGGCCTACGGCGTGCGGGTGCACCTGTGGGGGGTCGAGCCGCCGTACGGCACCAACCAGGCCGAGCGGCTGGTCTGGGAATCCGACACGGTGCACGTGCTGGAGCGCTCGTTCCTGGAGCCGTACTTCAGCAAGCCCGAGCACCCGGCCGACTCCGGCCAGCCGACCCCGGCGGGCTCGCACCCGCGGACCGGCCACCCGGCCGGCCCCCGGCCCACCCCCGCGGTGGTGTTCGGCGACCGGCCCGGGCCGCGGCCGCCGGTCCGGCCCGCCCCGGTGACCGCCCCGCCCCCGCCGCCGGCCCGGCTCGGCCCGGACCGCGAGAGGGTCGAGATCGCCGGCGAGCACGTCGCGCAGAAGTGGATACTGACCCGCGGCGAGGACAACATCAGGGACCTGCTGCCCGGGCCGATCCTGCCCCCGGTGATCGACAAGGAGCTGCTGGTGGACGCGGAGAAGGAACTCGGCCAGTCGCTGCGCGCCTACCAGGAGGCCCGTGAGTGGCTGCGCGACGCGTTCTGGGCCCGGGTGCACCGCCAGTTCGGCCTCGGTGTCGGCCAGTCGAAGAACTGACCACGATGACGGCCAGCACGCCCGGCATGAATTCCGCGGATTACGGTTCCGGGCCACGGCTCACCGTCGTGAAAGGCCAGCCGGATGCGGCCGAGATCGCCGCGGTCGCCGCCGTGCTCACCGCCCTGTCCCGGCCGGCCGGGCCCGCGGGCCCGCCCCGCACCCACCGTAATCCCTGGTCTTCACCCGCCCGGCGGATGCGCGAGCCGCTGGCCAGGAGCGCCGGCGGATGGCGGGACAGCAGGCTGCCCCGCTAGAGGCAGGCCCTGGGAGCGGCCCACCGTGGCCGGGGCCGGCCGCTGACCTTAGACTCCTGCGCAGTCGAGAGGGGTCGGTTCATGCGGAAGGTCCTCATCGCCAACCGCGGCGAGATCGCCGTGCGGATCGTGCGGGCCTGCCGGGACGCCGGGCTCGGCAGCGTGGCCGTCTACTCCGGGCAGGACCTGGACGCGCTGCACGTGCAGCTGGCCGACGAGGCCTACGCGCTGGGCGGGCAGACCGCCGCGGAGAGCTACCTGGACATCGGCAAGATCCTCGGCGCCGCGGCGGCCAGCGGCGCGGACGCGGTCCACCCCGGCTACGGGTTCCTGGCCGAGAACGCCGGCTTCGCCCGCGCGGTCACCGAGGCCGGGCTGATCTGGATCGGTCCGCCGCCCGGCGCGATCGAGGCGCTCGGCGACAAGGTCGCGGCCCGGCACATCGCCAAGGCGGTCGGCGCGCCGCTGGCCCCGGGCACGGACGGGCCGGTCGCTGACGCGGCCGAGGCCGAGGCGTTCGCGGCGGAGCACGGGCTGCCGGTCGCGATCAAGGCCGCGTTCGGCGGCGGCGGCCGCGGGCTGCGGGTGGCCAGGACGCTGGAGGAAATCGGCGCGCAGTTCGAGTCCGCGGTGCGCGAGGCGGTGGCCGCGTTCGGCCGCGGCGAGTGCTTCGTCGAGCGCTACCTGGACCGGCCGCGGCACGTGGAGACCCAGTGCCTGGCCGACCAGCACGGCACGGTGGTGGTGGTGTCGACCCGGGACTGCTCGCTGCAGCGGCGGCACCAGAAGCTGGTCGAGGAGGCCCCGGCGCCGTTCCTGACCGCGGAGCAGGACCGGCTGCTGCGCGAATCCTCCCGGGCCATCCTGCGCAAGGCCGGGTACACCGGCGCGGGCACCTGCGAGTTCCTGGTCGGCCAGGACGGCACGGTGTCGTTCCTCGAGGTCAACACCAGGCTCCAGGTCGAGCACCCGGTGACCGAGGAGGTCAGCGGCATCGACCTGGTCCGGGAGATGTTCCGGATCGCGGACGGCGAGGAACTGGGCTACGGCGACCCGCCGCTGCGCGGCCACTCGATCGAGTTCCGGGTGAACGCCGAGGACGCGGGCCGGAACTTCCTGCCCGCGCCGGGGACGATCACCGGCTGGCGGCCGCCGTCCGGGCCCGGGGTCCGGCTGGACGCCGGCTACGGGCCGGGCATGACCGTGCCGCAGGCCTTCGACTCGCTGATCGCCAAGCTGATCGTGACCGGGGCCAGCCGGGACGAGGCACTGGCCCGGGCCCGGCGGGCGCTGGCCGAGTTCGAGGTCGGCGGGATGCCCACCGTGCTGCCGTTCCACCGGGCGGTGGTGCGGGACCCGGCGTTCACCAGCGAGCCGTTCGCGGTGCACACCCGGTGGATCGAGACCGAGTTCGGCAATGACCTGGCTCCGTACGATGCCGCCGCGGATGCCGGTGGAGCGGCGGGCGACGGCGTACCGGCCCGTGACCGGATCACGGTCGAGGTGGGCGGCAAGCGGCTGGAGGTGACGCTGCCCGCGGGCCTCGGCGCGGTGGGCGCTGGTACGGGCGGCGCGGCCCGTACGGCCGGCCGCGGGCGTCCTGGCCGCGGCGGCCGGCGCGGCGGGGGCGGGGGCGGCGCCAGCGGCGACGACCTGGTCAGCCCGATGCAGGGCACGATCGTCAAGATCGTCGCGTCCGACGGCGAGCAGGTGTCCGCCGGGGATACGGTCGTGGTCCTGGAGGCGATGAAGATGGAGCAGCCGCTGACCGCGCACAAGGCCGGCTCCGTAACGGGCCTGTCCGTGCAGGTCGGCCAGACCGTCCCGGCCGGCGAAGTGATCTGCCAGATCCGGGACTAGGTCATGGTCCGGCTGGCGGGCGACCCCGGTGCACTGCGCTGGCTGCGGTTCGCGGCCGGGTTCCGGCTGCCCGCGGAGAACACCGACTGGGTCCGGCACGAGCTGACCGACGCGGGCTGGCGGGGCCGCACCGTGCTGCGCCACCTGGCGGTGATCATCCCGGTCTGCGTAGTGCTGGCGGTCGTGCTGACCGTGGTGATCCCGGCGCCGCTGTGGCTCGCGCTGACGATGATCGCGCTGATCCTGTCCGGCAGCGTGTTCACGGTCGTGGCGTACGCGGACGACCTGCGCGCGTCCCGGCTCCGCCAGCACGGGCTCGATGTCCCCGACGATCCCGACCTTGGTCATCCGGCTCACTGATCATGCGGGTCACCGGGATAACGGCTTTCCGGCGGTAACGCGTCGCTGTGGTCCGAAAGCAGTTCGCGCAGGGAGCGGCGCCAGCCCCGGGGGCGAAGTATTATCCGGGTGACAGCGGCCGGGCCCGGTGCGGGGGTCGCATTTACCTGCGAAGGAGCGGCCCTATGGGCTTTCTCAACGAGGCCCGGCGCGAGTTCATCGCCGCGCCCGACGACGCTAAGAGCCAGATCGTCTACAAGTGGCCCGACCACAACATCCGTAAGTTTGCCCGGGCCATCGTGGAGCCCGACGCGGTAGCGGTATTCATGAGCCAGGGCCAGCTAATGGGCGTGCTCGGCCCGGGCCAGCACCGGCTGGAAGCCAGCGAGCTGCCGTTCCTCGGCATGTTCGTCGACTGGGGCAGCAACAGCAACGCGTTCAAGGCCGAGCTGTACTTCGTCGGCGCCCGTGAGTTCCCGCGCTGCCGGTTCGGCGGCCGGCTGGACGAGGTGCAGGACCCGCAGACCGGGCTGATCGTCACGCTGCGCGCGTTCGGCGAGTACGCGCTGCGCGTCATCGACCCGACCAAGCTGATCCTCAACCTGGTCGGCACGGTGGACGTGACCAGCAACGAGGCGATCACCGGCTGGGTCGCCCAGCAGCTGCTGAAGGTCACCCGTACCGCGATCACCACGAACCTGATGTCCGGCGCGTGGCCGATCCTGGGCCTGTCCGTGCACAGCCCGGAGATCGAGGCCGCCACCCAGCCCGCGGCGAACGCCCAGCTGGCCGACTACGGGCTGGCCATCGCCCGGTTCGGCAACCTGGACGTCAACCTGGACGACGACGACAACGCGCGGCTGAAGAAGCTGGCCGGGGACACCGCCTACTCGCGGCTGGCCGGCGGCTTCCTGCAGGCGGCCCAGGCCGAGGCGCTGCAGGGCGCGGGCGAGGGCATGGCCCAGGGCGGCGCCGCGGTCGGCCCGACGTTCCTCGGGGCCGGTTTCGGCATCGCCAACCAGATGATGCAGCCCCCGCCGGCCGCGGCCCCGCCGCCCCCGCCACCGCCCGCCCCGGGCTTCGCCGGCGGCGGCCAGGGGTACGCCCCGCCGGTGCCGCCGGCTGCGCCCGCCGCCCCGGCCCCGGCCGCGACCACGGCGTGCGGCAACTGCCAGGCCGCGGTCCCGGCCGGGTCGAAGTTCTGCCCCGAGTGCGGCACGCCGATGCAGAAGCACTGCACGAACTGCAACGCCAGCCTGAGCGCGACCGCCAAGTTCTGTGCCGAGTGCGGCACGCCCACAAGCCCGCCGGCTCCCCCCTCCGCATAACCGCCGGCGCCCCCCGCTTCCGGTAACAGCCCTCCTGCCCCGGCCCGCCGCCGGCCCGTCCCGCGGCCCCGGGGCATGGGCTGTTATTGCCCCTTATCACCAGAAAGGTTGTCCGGATGGACCGGATCGAATGCCAGTGGTGCCAGGCCCAGAATGAGATCGGCCGGCCGAACTGCCTCACCTGCGGTGCGCCGCTTGACGTCAAGGACCTGGTGACCGACTCCGGCTGGGCCGAGGCGCCCCGGCTGCGGGACATGACCGAGTTCCGGTTCTCCAACTCGGTCTGCCAGATCGAGGGCGAGATCGTGCCGGTCGCCGAGATCGCGCTGGCCCCGGGCGACGCGGTGTTCTTCGAGCACCACGTGATGCTCTGGAAGGAACCGCAGGTGCCGATGTCCGCGCTGAACACCAGCGGCGGCATGAAGCGGATGCTCGGCGGGATGCCGAACATCCTGTCCGTGGCGCACGGGCCGGGCCGGGTGGCGTTCTCCCGGGACCACGCCGGCGAGGTCGTCGTGCTGCCGCTGCACCCGTCGATGGAGATCGACGTGCGCGAGCACGCGTTCCTGGCCGGCACCCACTCGCTGAGCTACTCGTTCGTCCGGATCAAGGGCCTGGCCAACGTGCTGCACGGCGGCAGCGGCATGTACATGGACCGGTTCGTCACCTCGAACCAGCCGGGCCTGCTGCTCCTGCACGGCTACGGCAACGTGTTCCAGAAGACCCTGCAGCCGGGCGAGAAGATCCTGGTCGAGCCGGGCGGCTTCCTGTACAAGGACTCGTCGGTGCAGATGAACGCGGTCCAGCAGGACGTCAAGACCGGGCTGATGCGGCGCGGCATGTACCTGGCCGAGATGACCGGGCCGGGCCGGGTCGGCATCCAGTCCATGTACGTCCACCACGGCTCCGAGTAGGGGGCCGGCCATGACCGCAGCTGCCCAGAGCGTTTACACCTGCCCCTACTGCCGGATGAACAGCGACGGCACCAACCGGACCTGCCCGCACTGCGGCGCGCCGACCGACGTCCGGCTGAAGGTGACCAACTCCGGCTGGATCGAGCAGCCGCCGATCAGGGACATGGCCAGGCTCCGGTTCAGCCGGTCCACCGTCCAGATCAGCGGCGCGTACGTGCCGGTCGCGGAGATGGGCCTGAACGGGGACGACTGGGTCTACTTCTCGCACCACAACCTGCTGCACACCGACCCCGGCGTGCGGCTGGACAACCTGCCGCTCAAGGGCGCGTGGAAGCGGGTCCGGGCCGGGCTGCCGATCATCATGATGACCGCGCGGGGCCCGGGGCACATCGGGTTCAGCGCCGACAGGCCGGGCGAGACGCTGGCCGTGCCGCTGAACCCGAACTGGGCCATCGACGTGACCGAGCACCGGTTCCTGGTCGCCACTGGCAACATCACCTACGGCTACGACCAGTCGCACGTCTGGTTCACCACCGGGTCCGGTGACGACACCGAATGGCACTACCCGGTCGGCCAGTACATCGACACGTTCAGCGCGTCCGGCGGCCCCGGCCTGCTGCTGCTGCACGCGCCGGGCAACACGTTCCTGCGTGACCTGGGGCCGCAGGAGCAGATCCTGGTGCAGCCCGGCGGCCTGATCTACAAGGACCGCTCGGTGCGGATGCACCTGCACTTCGAGTACCCGCGGGGCCAGTACTGGTACTCCTCGGCGCGGTGGCAGGCCAAGTCGACGTGGCTGGCGCTGACCGGCCCTGGCCGGGTGGCGATCAGCTCGGCTTTCGAGCACCCGGAGGGGTCCGGCTCCGTGACCCGCACGTCCGGTTCGACCACGCAGCACTGGTAGGCGGCTCGTTTGCGGGCGGCCGGCCTGGCGGGTTCGCCGGGCCGGCCGCCAGCGCGGTTTTCCGGCGCGGTAAGGCTGTTAGTGCTGACACCATAGGGAGCCATGTTCCTGCTGGCCGTTCTGCTCACCGTGGCGCTGGTGCTCGAGACCCTGCCGTCCGCGGTGGTCGGCCTGAGCCGCGCCAAGGTCGGGCTGACCCGGCTCGACCAGCTCACCCGGCTCGGCGTGCTGGAGGGCCGGAACCTGTGGGTGGTGACGCTGCTCGGCGTCCTGCACTCGGTGGGCACCGCGTGCGTGCTGATCGGCCTGGACTTCCCCGCGGTTGGCGTGGCCGGCGCGGCGATCGAGGCCGCGATCTTCATCTGGGTGCTGTACCGGCAGGTCCGGGCCGGTGACCGGGGCCGGGCACTGGGCGCCTACACGCTGTTCACCGCGATGGCCCTGGCCGTGCTGGTGGTCAGCCTCCTGCGGCTTTGACGCACAGCCTCGGCCCGGCGTTCTGTCGGCGGGCGGGGCTAGGCTCGGGGCATGCTCACCGAGACCGACATCGATCTGGGCGGCGGGCGCGTCCGGCACGTCTATGACACCGGTCCCGGCAGTGCTGGTTCCGGCGGTGCTGGTTCCGGCGGTGCTGGTTCCGGGCGGGGCAGCCTGGCCGTCTTCTGGCACGCGGGCACGCCGAACACCGGCGATCCGCCGGGGCCGCTGCTGCCCGACTCGGAGAAGCTGGGCGTCCGCTGGGTCGGGTACGACCGGCCCGGCTACGCCGGCACCCCGGCCGTGCCGGGGCGGGACGTGGCCTCGGCCGCCGCGGACGTGGCCGGGATCGCGGACGCGCTGGGGATCGACCGGTTCGCGGTCATGGGCCACTCCGGCGGCGGCCCGCACGCGCTGGCCTGCGCCGCGCTGCTGCCCGGCCGGGTGCTGGCCGCGGTCTGCGGCTCGGGCCTGGCCCCGCGCAGCGCCGAGGGGCTGGACTGGCTGGCCGGCCTGACCGAGGGCGGTAAGGCCAACATGCGGGCGGCCCAGCAGGGCAAGGAGGCGCTGGCCGCGTACCAGGCGTCGGCCGAGTGGGACCCCTCGGTGTTCACCGAGGCCGACCACGCGGCGCTGGCCGGTGACTGGTCCTGGCTCATGACCGTGGTGGGCAAGGCCAACGCGGGCCCCGATGACGGTGCGCTGGACGACGACCTGGCCTACAACACGCCGTGGGGCTTCGACCCGGCCCGGATCACCGTGCCGGTCCTCATCCTGCACGGCGGCGAGGACCGCATGGTGCCCGCGTCGCACGGCGAGTGGCTGGCCGCGCACATCCCCGGCGCCGAGCTGTGGCTCCGCCCGGGCGACGGGCACCTGTCGGTGCTCTCGTCGGCCCGCGCCGCGCTGGACTGGATCTGCGAGCAGGCGGGTAACGCCAGCTAGCCGATTGGTGACCTTCGCCCCTGGGCCAGGCCCCGGACGAGCGCGCAACCCTGATTCTGGGGGCGTAGCTCCGGAGGTCAGCATGATCACCATCAAGCCTCGGTCTGCCCAGACGCTGGCCGCCTGGGCCTGGGTCGCGGTGGGACTGACCCCAGCCGGGTGGTTCTGGGGCTTTCTCGCCATCGCGTACAGCCACCTGGGCGACGTGACAGACGCAAGCATGATGCTCGGCGGGGTCGCCCTGTTCGCCGCCGCTCCCGCCGGCGCGTTCATCCTGGCCGTCTACACGGCACGGGCCGGGCACCGGTCCGGCAAGATCGCCGTGGCGATCTCCGGGCTGCTGCTCCTGGCCACGCTTGGCTTCCTCACGTGGCTGTACTGGTGGGCCGGGCTGGCCGTGAGCGGCGTGGCCGTGGTGCTGATCCTGGCCTGGATGCGCTCCCTCAGGATTGCGGTGGCGGTGTCCGGGCTGCTGCTCCTGGCCCTTCTCCTGTCTTCTTCGTGGCTGGCCGGCGGCTGGGTCAATGCCGCCATGGCCGCGGTGGCCGCGGTGGTCGCGGTGGCCGCGGTGCTGGCTCTCGCCTGGCTGCGCTCCCACGGCAACCCGCCGCCCGGGCCGGACGGTACCCGGCACGAGGAGAGCCCGCCGGCGGCTCCCCCGTCATGGACCTCACGTTCCGGGGCTCAGCCGCGTCTACCAGGCAGCTGACAAGAAGCACCGGGAGGCAACGATGACCGTCACCCACACCGTGGCCAGCACGCCGCTCGGGGACCTCACGCTGGTGGCCGACGATGGCGTACTGACCGGCGTGTACTTCCCGCACCACTGGCACCGTCCCGACCCGGCCGGTTTCGGCGAGCGCGACGACCGCGGGTTCGGCCCGGTCCGCGAGCAGCTGGCCGGGTACTTCGCGGGCGAACGGACTGAATTTGAGCTGCCTGTCCGCGCCGACGGCGACGAGTTCCAGCACCGGGTCTGGGCCCTGATCGCGGCGATCCCCTACGGCGAGACCGTCAGCTACGGCGAGCTCGCCCGCCGCCTCGGCGACGGCGTCCTGGCCAAGGACGTGGGCAGCGCGACCGGGCGTAACCCGCTCAGCGTCGTGGTGCCCTGCCACCGGGTGGTCGGCAAGGACGGCTCGCTGACCGGCTACGCAGGCGGCCTGAAGCGGAAGCGCTACCTGCTCGACCTGGAGTCCTCCCCCGGCTCCGGCCGCCTGTTCTGAAACCGGTGGCCGCCCGGCGGGACGTCAGTCAGGGGGCGGCGTAGAGCTCCTCGATGACGGGGGCGTACTTCTCGCCGATCGATCGCCGCCTCAGCTTCATCGTCGGGGTCAGCTCGTCTCCACCGGGCAGCCAGTCGGTCTCGAGGACGCGGTACTTCTTGATCTGCTCGACGCGCGAGAGGCGGGCGTTCGCGGCTTCGATCGCCGCCGCGACCTGCTGCTGGACGCCGGCGTCCCGCGCGAGGGCGGCGGGCGAGCCGTCGGGCAGGGCGGCCTTTTCCGCGTATGCCGCGCAGACGTCGGGGTCGAGCACCAGCAACGCCACGTTGAAGGGACGCCGGTCACCGATCACGACGGCCTGGCCGATGAGCGGGTGCGAGGCCTTGAGAGTCTGCTCGATGTTCGCGGGCGACATGTTCTTGCCGGCCGCGTTGATGATCAGCTCCTTCTTGCGGTCGACGATGGTGACGTAGCCGTCGTCCATCGTCACGACGTCACCCGTGTGCAGCCAGCCGTCCGCGTCGATGGTCTCGGCGGTCTTGCCGGGCTGGCCGCGGTAGCCGCGCATGAGCAGCGGGCCGCGCACCAGCAGCTCGCCGTCCTCGGCCACGGACAGCTCGGCTCCCGGGATGGCCCTCCCGACCGTGCCGATCCGGATGTCCTCGGGCGGGTTGATGGTGGCGCAGCAGGAGAGCTCGGACATGCCCCACAGCTCGCAGATCGGTATGCCCAGGCCGGCGAAGAACTGCAGCACCTCCGGCGCGATCGGGGCCGCACCCGAGACCGCCCAGCGCAGGTCGTCCAGGCCGATGAGCCGGCGGATTCCCTGCCTGGTCTCTTCCGGGAGCGCTGACGGGTCGGTGATCCCGTTGGCCTCGAGCGCTGCCTTGATCTTCTCCCAGACGCGCGGCACGGCGCCCCAGACCGTCGGCCGGACCTCGGGCAGCGCCGCGACCACGGCCTTGGAGTCCGGGACGTAAGTGATCGTGTGGCCGAACGTCATCGACGTGTAGTGCGAATACCAGCGGTCCGCGACGTGCGCGGCCGGCAGGTACGACACGCTCCGGTCGCCTTGCCGGGCCGGGATCACAGCATGGCAGCCACGAAGCTCGGCGAGCATGCTCGCGTGGGTGAGCTCGACGCCCTTGGGCGGCCCGGTAGTACCCGAGGTGTAGATCAGCGTCAGGACATCCTCCGGCCCGACCGCACGCCAGGACGCCCCGAAGTCGAAGCCGCCGGCCGCCTCGCCCTCGAGATCGGCCAGCGCGATCGTCCCCGCTCCCCCGTCGATGCTGATGAAGGTCTCGACGCCGGTGCCGGCCGCCGCGATCGCGGGAAGGAAGAGCTGCTCGGTGATCACGATCTTGTTGCCCGCATTGCCGAAGAGATAGCTGATCTGCTCGGGGGATGAGGTGTTGTAGACCGAGAACGGCACCGCGCCGAGGTGCAGCGCGGCGGTGTCCACGAGCGCGAACTCGGGCCGGTTCAGCAGCATGATCCCCACGGTGTCGCCCGGCCCGACGCCGCGTGCTGCGAGTCCGGTCGCGATCCGGCGTACCCGGTCGCCGTACTCACGCCAGCTGATCTCCTGGCCCCCGCCCGGTGTGCGCAGTGCGATCATCTCGCCGCACCGCGCCACCGTGCGCTGGAACGCCTCGCACAGGCTGACGACGCCGAACCAGTCCGTGTCAGTCATGCAGCGATCGTGGCAGCGCGGCCGCTGTCCGGCAATGACCTGTTCCGCAACCGCGCGGATTAGATGTCGTCGGCAGGGCGCATCAGCTTGCGGGCTGCTTCGGTCACGCTTCCGGTCAGCGACGGGTACACCGCGAACGTGTGCGCGACCTGGTCCACGGTCAGGTGCTGCTCGACCGCCATGGACACGCCCAGGATCAGCTCGCTTGCCCGCGGCGCAACCACGACCCCGCCGAGGACCATTCCGGTCGAGGGGCGGGCGAACAGCTTGATGAAGCCGTCCCTGAACCCCTGCATCTTCGCCCGCGCGTTGGTGGCCAGCGGCAGCTTGACCACCCGGGCGCCGGCCTTCTCGGCGGCCGCCTGGGTCAGGCCCACCGTGGCGATCTCCGGCTCGGTAAAGATCGTCGCCGCCACGTGGGACAGCCGGATCGGGTGGACCGCCTCGCCCAGCGCGTGCCACATCGCGATCCGGCCCTGCATCGCCGCGACCGAGGCCAGCATCCAGACGCCGGTGCAGTCCCCGGCTGCGTACACCCCACTGCATGATGTGCGCGACACCCGGTCCACCTGGATGAAACCGCCGCCGTCGAGCGTGATCCCGCATTCTTCCAGCCCGAGGCCGCCGGTGTTCGGCACCATGCCCACCGTGAGCAGGCAGTGCGAGCCGCGCACGGTCCGCCCGTCGGTCAGCGTGACCGACACCCCGGAAGCCGTCCGCTCCACCCCCGCGGCACGTGACCTCGACAGAACAGTCATCCCCCGCCGCCGGAACACGTCCTCGACCACCACGGCCGCGTCCGCGTCCTCCTGGGGCAGCACCCGGTCGCGCGATGACACCAGCGTGACCTGGGAGCCCAGCGCCTGGTACGCACCGGCGAACTCGGCCCCCGTCACCCCGGACCCGACCACGATCAGCTCCGCGGGCAGCTCGGGAAGGTCGTACAGCTGGCGGCAGGTCAGCAGCCGGTCCCCGTCCGGCACCGCACCCGGCAGTTCCCGCGGCCGCGCGCCGGTCGCCAGCAGCACGACGTCAGCAGCGATCTCCCGGTCGCCGCACACCACCGTCCGCGGAGAGGCCAGCCGCCCGTGGCCCGAGATGACCTTGACCCCCTCGGCCGCCAGCCGCCCGGCCACGTCCGCCGACTGCGCCCCGGCCAGCGTCCGGACCCGGGCGTACAGCCGCGGCGCGTCGACCATGGCGTGGTCCGCACCGGGCGGCCGGGAAAGCCCCAGCCGCGACGCGCCGTCCAGCGACGCCATCAGCCCCGACGTGGCGATGAGCGTCTTGGACGGCACGCAGTCGGTCAGCACGCAGGCGCCGCCCAGGCCGTCGGAGTCCACCACGGTGACGTCCGCGCCCAACTGGGCGGCCACCAGCGCGGCCTCATACCCGCCAGGACCGCCGCCGATGATGGCCACCCTGGTCTGCGGCTGGTTCACATCGCCCGATTCTGTCGCAAAGGCCGGTCTCCGGGCGCCCCGGCCTGGACCCGCTGTCAGGTCCCGGTCACACGCGACGCCCCTGCCTCGTAGGCTACTGAGTCGTGGAGCTGTATGCCGCCTACGGCAGCAACATGGACCCGGCCCGGATGGCGGAACGCTGCCCGCACTCACCTATGCACGGCACCGGCTGGCTGGAAGGCTGGCGGCTGACCTTCGGCGGGGAGGACATCAGCTGGGAAGGAGCCCTCGGCACGGTGGTCGAGGACTCCTCCGAGCGGGTCTTCGTGGTGCTGTACGAGGTGTCAGAAACCGACGCCAAGTCCCTCGACCGCTGGGACGGCGCGACCATCGACTACTACCGGACCACCAGGGTCCGGGTGAACACCGCCGAGGGCGAGGTGCTGGCCTGGCTCTACGTGCTCAACGCGTACGAGGGCGGGCTTCCGTCCGCGCACTACCTCGGTGTGATGGCCGACGCCGCGGAAGTGGCCGGCGCACCCGACAACTACGTCGCGTGGCTGCGCTCGCGGCCGTGCACCATGATCGGCCCGTAGCCCGCCGAGCCGGCCGGCCCGCCGCCGCCCAGGAAGCCCGCGATCCGCTCCCGCAGCGAGGCCGCGTCCAGGCCGTGCGCGGCCCGGTGCTCCTGGCGGGTGCCGTAGCGACGCAGCTCGTCCCGCCCCACGCCCAGGCACAGCAGCCGGTGCGGCCGGTCCGCCAGCGCCGCCGCGGCCTGCGCCGCCGACGTGCCCGCCAGGTACGGCTCGACCAGGACCACGTCCGGCCGGCCCAGTACGGCCCGCAGCGCCGCCCCGTCGAACGGCCGGATCGTCGCGGCGTACAGCACCGCCACGTCCATCCCCTGAGTGGCCAGCAGCACCTCGTCGGCCACCGGCCCGACCGCGACCACCGCCCCGGCCGACCCGTCCCGCAGCAGTGTCCACCCGCTGGCCGGCCCGGCCAGCGGCGCCAGGTTCGACTCCAGCGACAGCCGCAGGTAGACCAGGTCATCCCCGGGCACCGACGCGCGCAGCAGCCGCTCGGCCTCGTCCGGATGGCCCGGCACGTGCACGGTGAAACCCGGCAGCGTATCGAGCAGCGCCACGTCACCGGGTGACTGGTGGGTCCGCCCGCCGGACGCGATGTCGTAGGACGCTCCCGCGCTGGCCAGCACCGCGCCCGCGCCCTGGTGCACCAGGTCCAGCTTGATCTGCTCCCACGGCCGTTCCACCAGGAAGCTGGCGAACGTGTGCGCGATCGGCCGCATCCCGGACAGGGCCAGCCCGCCCGCTACGCTGATCACCAGCTGCTCGCGGATGCCCAGGTTGATCACCCGGTCCGGGTGGCGGCGCTGGGCCGGGCCGAACGCGTCGGCGGAGATGTCGGCCAGCACGACGGCCAGCCGCGGGTCGGTGTCCAGCAGGTCGCTGGCGATGCGGCAGAAACGCTCTCGCATGGTTTCCACGGGGTTGCTCTCCTGTTGTCAGCGGGGCAGGGCGGGTATGGCCGGGTCGGGCCGGGTCAGGCCGGCTCGGGCGACAGGTACGGGCGGGTGGCGGTCGGGATGACGGCGACGACCGCGTGCGGCCGGCCCGGGTGCGGCGCGCTCAGCGCGGCGGCCAGCCCGTCGTGGTCCCGTCCGTGCACGCGCTGCGCGGTCCAGCCCTCCACGGTGAACCGTGCCTCGATACCGCCCGGCCAGCCCCAGGTCGAGGAGTCGTTGTCGATGATCACCGCGGTGAGCCGGTCCAGGCCGGCCCGGCCGGCGAAGGCGATCGCCTCCTGATTCGAGCCCTCGTCCAGCTCACCGTCGCCCACCAGCACGAACATCCGTGCGCCGGCCAGCCCCTGGGCGCGCAGCCCGAGCGCGGTGCCGACGGCCAGCGGCAGCCCGTGGCCCAGCGACCCGCTGGAGATCTCCGCGCCGGGCACCAGCATGTGGTCCGGGTGCTGGCCGAGCGGCGAGCCGAACGCGCCGAACGACGGAAGCTCGGCCTCGGGCAGGAAGCCCTTGGCCGCCAGCACCGCGTAGTAGGCCATCGGCCCGTGCCCCTTGGACAGGTAGAACCGGTCCCTGGACGGCCAGTCCACGGTCTCCGGGGTGACCCGGAGCACCCGGTCGTACAGCACCCAGAGCACATCGAGAGTGGACTCGGCCGCGAAGTCGTGCTTCTCGTCGCCCGTCATCTTCGCCATCAGCCCAGGCAGATCGGCATGCCCGTACCGCCCTGGGGCCCGCATCATGGTCATGCTGACGAGCTTGCCTGCTCAAGCCGGCTTGAAGTCAAGCCGGATAGCTCAAGTCCGCTTCAGCTTTGCGGGCAGGCGGAGGCCGCTTGCCGGCAGGCCGGTTTCATGGATTACGGTGGGCCCGGCGCGGGCCCCGCCGCCCCGGCCAGCCCGGGGTGGCGCCGGGCCAGGCCCCGGCTAGTGCAGGGCGATGACGAGGGCCAGCACCGGCCAGCCGACCAGGATGCCGGCCAGGGACCACCAGGCCCAGCGGCCCTCGACCCGGCCGCCGGCGGCGCCCTTCTCGACCGCATCCTTGGCCTTGGCGTCGATCTCCTTGGCCATGAACTCCGTGGCGGTCCGGCGGGCGGCATCCCGGCCTTCCTCGGGCATCCGGCCGTAGCCGCCCGGGCGGCTGGCCGCGCCGCGCTCCCAGCGGCGGCCGCGGATATCAGCCTTCAGCCGGGACTTGCGCGGCGAGTACAGCGCCCAGCTGTGCAGCGTCTTGCCGCTGGCGCCGTCCCCTTCCGAGCACTTGAACTGCACCGACTCGGCCAGGTAGATCTCGGAGATGCGGGGCCACGGGATCCGGTATTCGCGCACCGGGTTGATCATCGTGAGCCCGTCGGCGTCGGCGATCACCTTCGGCCGCAGCGTGCACGCGTAGACCAGGCCGGTGATGGCCAGCAGGGCCACCGCGATCTGCAGCGACTCGTAGTTGTGGCCCTGGATGGCCAGGTCGAGCAGGTTCCCGGCCAGGAACACCACCCACACCCACCACATAACCTGCGGCCCGGGCAGCCGGTAGACCTTCTTCTCGGCCGGCGCGGCCTCTTCCGTACCCGTACCCGGCCCCGGAACGGCCGGCTGCTGCTGCTGTGTAGACACCGCCGCTGGACTCCCGACGTGACGTGACCCGGGCGAACGCCGCCCGCTTCCGCACACGTTAGCCGACCCGGCGCAGCAGTCCCACCCGGTGCCGGCCACCTCGCGCCCGGCGACCGGACGTGCCCGCGGGACGGCCGGATCAGCCCGGCCGCCGCGACCGCGACCCGGGTCAGGCGCGGAGTCGCGCGCGGGTCAGGCCAGCGCGGGTCAGGCCAGCGCGGGGCCGGCCATGGCCTCCGGCTCGGACACGTCGCCGCTGATCGCGGTCAGCGCGGTGGCGGCCAGCAGCTTCACGCCCACGCCGATGGCGCGCTCGTCGATGTCGAACGAGGCCTGGTGGATGTCGAAATCGTCGGCCGAGCCCGGGGTCCTGGTGCCCAGCCGGGCCAGCGACCCGGGGATCGACTCCAGATACCAGGCGAAGTCCTCGCCGCCCAGGCTCTGCGGCGCCGGGGTGATCGAGTCCGGGCCGAGCACCCGCTCGGCGGCCGCGTCGAGCATCGCGGTGGACACCGCCTCGTTCACCGTGGGCGGCACGTTCCGCGTGTAGGTCAGGTCCGCGAGAACGCCGTAGGCGCTGGCCACCGACTCGAGCAGGGCCTTGAGAAGGTCGGGCGCGGCGTGCCACGCCTGGTCGTCCAGGCAGCGCACGGTGCCCTCGACCACGCCGTCGTCGGGGATCGCGTTGGCCGCGGTGCCCGCGCTGACCCGGCCCCAGACCAGGCTGAGGCTGGACCGCGGGTCGACCCGGCGGGACAGCGCGGCCGGCAGCTCAGTGATGATCTTGCCGAGCGCGTAGACCAGGTCGGCGGTCAGGTGCGGCCGGGCGGTGTGGCCGCCCGGGCCGGCCACCCGGACCGCGATCTTGTCGCAGGCGGCGGTGATGGGGCCGGCCCGGGTGCCGATCTTGCCCAGGTCGAGCCGGGGGTCGCAGTGCAGCGCGAAGATCCGGTCGGCGGACGCGATGCCGCCCGCGGCGAGGACGTCGAGGGCGCCGCCCGGCACCTCCTCGGCGGGCTGGAAGATCAGCCGGACCCGGCCGTCGAGCAGCCCGGCGGCGGCCCGGCGGGCCAGGAACTGGCCGGTGCCGACCAGGATCGCGGTGTGCACGTCGTGCCCGCAGGCGTGGCAGGCGCCGGCCACGGTGGACCGGTAGGGAACGTTCTTCTCGTCGCTGATCGGCAGCGCGTCGATGTCCGCGCGCAGCGCGATGACCGGCCCGGAGCCCGGCTGGCCGATGTCCGCGAGCAGCCCGGTGCCCTTGGGCAGGATGACCGGCCGCAGCCCGGCCGCGGAAAGCTGGCGCGCGATCTGCCGGGTGGTCCGGTGCTCGTGGTAGCCGACCTCCGGGTGGGCGTGCAGATCACGCCGGAACGCGATGAGCTCAGCCAGGTGCGCCTCGACGAAGGAGTCGAGCTCGCTCCCGAGATCACGTCCTCGCATGCGCGGCCTCTCCAGGGACAACAAAGCGATCCTCCGCGAATTCTGTGACCAGGGCATCAACGACGTCGCTGAGCCCGCCACCGCTGGCGACGATGGCCCGCTGCCGTTCGTACGAAGCGCCGCTGTCGAGCACCTCGGTGACGACACCCAGCTCGGGCCCGCAGCCCAGCCGGTCGGCTACCGGCTGGAGTTCGCGCGTCAGTTCGTATAGTTCATCACGAAGCGGCGCCGTAGACCCGGAATCATCGGTAATCACGATGGCATCCAGGCCGTACCGGGTGGCCCGCCACTTGTTGTCACGTACCACCCAGGCCGCCGGGCTGGGCAGCTTGTACCCGCGGTCGAGCTGAGTATCCAGGAGCTGGACGAGGGACTGGGAGAGCGCTGCGGTCATGCCGATCTCGCGCAGCGTGGGCACGCCATCGAACATCCGGATTTCGACCGTGCCGAAGTCGGGGTGCGGCCGGATGTCCCACCACACCTCTTTGATGCTCCGGATGGTCCCGGCCCGCAGCAGGGTGTCCATGTACTCCTCGAACTCAGTCCAGTCCGTGAGTGGCTGCGGCGGGCCCGCGGTGGGCAGTCCGCCGAAGACAATCGCCCGGCTCGAAGCGAGCCCCGTATCCTGCCCGTTCCAGTACGGGCTAGACGCGGTCAGCGCCAGGAAATGCGGCAGATACGCAGCAAGAGCATTGACAATAGGGATCGCCTTGCTGCCGTCGCGGATACCCACGTGGACGTGGACGCCAAATGTCTGGATCCTGCGGGCCAGCCACTGCATCTGCTCGACGAGTTCGGCATAACGCTGAATAGGCGCCATCTTCGCATCTCGCCAGTCACTGACGGGATGCGTTCCGGCACAGGCCAGCATCGTACCGCGCCGGCCGGTGATCCGCTCAAGTTGGGCGATTGTCGCCGATAGGTCGTCCTTGACCTCGGACACGGTGCTGCAGATGCCGGTGACCACCTCGATGGTGGACTGCATGAGCTCGTGCCGGATCTTCGGGTGCTCGCCCTCCTCGGTCAGCCCGGGCAGGGCGGCCAGCACCTCGCGCGCGTCCTGGCGCAGCATCCTGGTGCTGGTGTCGACGAGCTGCAGCTCCCACTCCACGCCGATGGTGGCGCCGCGAGAGGGGTTCCAGCTGATGGCCACGGGATACCTCCATGGTCCGCAGCCCGGCGGCACGGGCCTGGCAATGACAAAGGAACGGAGCAGGCCGCATGCTCCGCGATACCTGGCCGGCCCGGCCGGTGCCCGGTCAGTGCGCGTCGGGTGGCTGGTATGTGCCCCATACCTCGCGCAGCGCGTCGCACACCTCACCCACGGTGGCGCTGGCCTGCAGCGCGGACCGCAGCGGGTACAGCAGGTTGGCGGTGCCCTCGGCCGCGGTGCGCAGCTCGTCCAGGCCGCGCTTGACCGCCGCGCCGTCGCGGCCGGCCCGCAGCGCGGCCAGCCGGGCGGACTGTGCCTCCTCGATGGCGGGGTCCACGCGCAGCGGCTGGTAGTGCTCGTCGTCGTCGCGGGTGAACTTGTTGACCCCGACGATCACCCGCTCCCCCGCGTCGATCTGCCTGGCCACCTGGTAGGCCGAGCGCTCGATCTCGTCCTTCTGGAAGCCCCGCTCGATGGCGGCCACCGCGCCGCCGGCGTCCTCGATCCTGGCCATCAGGGCCCGGGCGGCGTCCTCGATGGCCGAGGTCATCGACTCCACCGCGTAGGACCCGGCGAACGGGTCCACGGTCGCGGTCAGGTCGGTCTCGTGCGCGATCACCTGCTGGGTGCGCAGGGCCAGCCGGGCGGCCTTCTCGGTGGGCAGTGCGATCGCCTCGTCGTAGGAGTTGGTGTGCAGCGACTGGGTGCCGCCGAGCACCGCGGCCAGCGCCTGCACGGTGACCCGGGCCATGTTCACCTCGGGCTGCTGCGCGGTCAGCTGGACGCCGGCGGTCTGCGTGTGGAACCGCAGCATCATGGACTTCGGGTCCCGCGCCCCGAATTCGTCTCGCATAACCGACGACCAGATGCGGCGGGCCGCCCGGAACTTCGCGACCTCTTCCAGCAGCGTGGTCCTGGCCACGAAGAAGAACGACAGCCGGGGCCCGAACTCGTCCACGCCGAGCCCGGAGGCCAGCGCCGTGCGGACGTACTCGCGCGCGTTGGCCAGGGTGAACGCGATCTCCTGTACCGGCGTGGCGCCGGCCTCGGCCATGTGGTAGCCGGAGATCGAGATCGTGTTCCACCGCGGGATCTCCGCCCGGCAGTAGGCGAACGTGTCGGCCACCAGGCGCAGCGACGGCTGCGGCGGGTAGATGTACGTCCCGCGCGCGATGTACTCCTTCAGGATGTCGTTCTGGATCGTGCCCGCCAGACGGTCCGGCGCTACCCGGTGCTCTTCGGCCACAAGCTGGTAAAGCAGAAGGAGTACGGCAGCGGGGGCGTTGATCGTCATCGAGGTCGAGACCGAGTCCAGCGGGATACCGTCCAGCAGGATCCGCATGTCCTCGATCGAGTCGATGGCCACCCCGACCTTGCCGACCTCGCCGCGCGCGATGGGCGCGTCGGAGTCGTAGCCCATCTGGGTGGGCAGGTCGAAGGCCACCGACAGGCCGGTGCCGCCGGCCTCGATGAGCTGGTGGAACCGGCGGTTGGAGTCCGCGGCGGTGGAGAAGCCGGAGTACTGGCGGATGGTCCACGGGCGGGCGGTGTACATCTGCGGGTAGATGCCGCGGGTGAACGGGTAGCGCCCGGGCTCGCCCAGCTGGGCGGCCGGGTCGAAGCCAGCGGGCTGACCCGGCCCGTAAACCGGGTCGACAGGCAGACCGGATTCCGACTCGCGCGTCATGCCTACCAGGCTACGCCGCAGGCCCACGGCGGCCGATGGGCTGCCGCGCCGGGCTGATCCCCGGACGCGCGGGATGGGCCCTGGATGAGCACGCTGACGTTCCGCCGCGCGTATGCTACGGAATCGCCGCTGCCGTCCCGGGTCCGGCCGGGTCTGGCGCCGGCGGATCGGGAGCAGTTGCCCATGTCACGTGCGCGCGGGGCGGCCATGACGGTCGCGGCCCTGGTCGCGGTGGCCGCGACCGCGGCGGTCACGCTGCACCCGTCGCCCACCAGCCCGGGGACCGTCGGCGCCGGGGGGGCCGCGACGGCGGGCCGCGGCGCGGCGGGCCCGCAGCCCACGCCCCGGGACGCGATCGGCGGCCCGCTGCTGGCCAGCCACGGGATCCTGGTCCGTTACCCGGCCGCCGGGGCCAGGAAGCTGCCGAAGGTCCCCGCCTCGGCCTGGGTCCTCGCGGACGCGAGCACCGGCCAGGTGCTGGCGGCCAGGGACCCGCACGGGCTGTTCCCGCCGGCCAGCACACTGAAGGTGCTCACCGCGATCAGCCTGATCCCGGCCCTGAACCCGGACATGAAGGTCACTGCGACCCGCCGGGCCACGTCGGTCGAGCCCAACATTGTCGGCCTGGCCCGCGGCCACTCCTACCGGGTCGCCGACCTGTTCCGCGCCCTGCTGCTGATCTCCGCGAACGACGCCGCGGTCGCGCTGGCCCAGGCCACCGGGTCCTACTCCCATGGCATCGGCCTGATGAACGCCGAGGCCCGCTGGCTGCACGCGGACGACGTGGTGGCCAGGAACCCGAACGGGCTGCCCGCCAGGGGCCAGGTGGTGTCGGCCTACGACGAGGCACTGATCGCCCGCCAGGCCCTGACCCTCCCCGCCTTCATGCGCTACGACTCCACCCTGTCGGCCAGCTTCCACATCAAGAAGAAGAAGTGGGTCGGCCTGGTCAACCAGAACAACCTGCTGATCAACTACCGGGGCGGGCTGGGCGGCAAGATCGGCTGGACCGAGAAGGCGCGCGCCACCTACATCGGCATGGCCCGGCGGCACGGCGTGACGCTGATCGTCACGATCCTGCACTGCCGCCCGCTGGCCGAGATCAAGTCCGGCGAGAAGCTGCTCAGCTGGGGCTTCAAGATGGACCACAAGGTCACCCCGGTCGGCATGCTGGTCCCGCCGCGCAGCACCCCCAACCCGGCCGGCTGATACCGCGCCGCCGGGTTTGCCCGGGCAACCGGCGGCTTCAGCCTGGCCCTGCTGCGGTAGCGGTTCCGGCCGTCTAGCCGGGGGCCAGCAGACCGGACCGGTCGCGGACCCGGGTCATGGTCTGCTGGGCCACGGCCCGGGCCCGGGCCGCTCCTTCGGCCAGCGTCTGGTCCAGCATGACCTCGTCCTGAAGCAGTTTCACTGTCCGTTCCCGGATCGGCGCGAACGTATCGACCACCAGCTCAGCCAGATCCTTCTTGAACGCGCCGTATCCTGCCCCGTCGTACCTCTGCTCCAGCGCCGGTACCGGCTCGCCGGTCAGCGCGGAATATATGCGCAGCAAGTTGGTGACACCCGGCTTAGCTTCCTCGTCGGCGCGGATCTCGCCGTCAGTGTCAGTTACCGCCCGCATGATCTTCCGGCGGATAGTGGCCGGCTCCTCGAGAACGTCGATGATGCCGCTCACGGATGACCCGGACTTGCTCATCTTCACCGACGGGTCGGCCAGGTCGGCGATCCTGGCCACGTCGGCCACGATGTAAGGCCCGGGGATCACGAACGCGGTGCCGAACCGGTGGTTGAACCGCTGGGCCAGGTCCCTGGTCAGCTCCAGGTGCTGGCGCTGGTCCTCGCCGACCGGCACCTGGTCGGTCTGGTACAGCAGGATGTCGGCGGCCTGCAGCACCGGGTAGGTGAACAGCCCGACGTTGGTCGAGTCGGTGCCGGCCTTCGCCGACTTGTCCTTGAACTGGACCATCCGGCTGGCCTCGCCGAACCCGGTCAGGCAGCCGAGGATCCAGGCCAGCTCGGCGTGCTCGGCCACGTGGCTCTGCACGAACACGGTGCACCGCTGCGGGTCCAGCCCGGAAGCGAGCAGCTGGGCGGCGGCCACCCGGGTCCGGCGGCGCAGCGCGGCCGGGTCGTACGGCAGCGTCATCGCGTGCAGGTCCACCACGCAGTAGAACGCGTCGTAGCTGTCCTGCAGCGACACCCACTGGCGGACCGCACCCAGGTAGTTGCCCAGGTGGAAGGAGTCAGCCGTGGGCTGGATGCCGGACAGGACACGCGGTTTGGCCATTGCGGAATTCTACTGGCGAGCGGACCCGGCCTCGCCCGGGCCGGGCAGCGGCCGGCCCGGACCCTAGCGCTGCCGCCCGCCCGGGGTGACCACGACCTCGACCCGCTGGAATTCCTTCAGGTCCGAGTAGCCGGAGGTGGCCATGGTCCGGCGCAGCGCGCCCATCAGGTTCATCGACCCGTCGGCCACGGTCGACGGCCCGTGCAGGATCTGCTCGATGCTGCCGATCGTGCCGACCGGGACCCGCGCGCCGCGCGGCAGGTCCCGGTGGTGCGCTTCGCTGCCCCAGTGGTAGCCCCGGCCCGGCGCCTGCGCGGCCCGCGCGAACGGCGAGCCGACCATGACCGCGTCCGCGCCGAGCGCGAGCGCCTTGGCGATGTCGCCGCTGCGGGTCATCCCGCCGTCCGCGATCACGTGCGCGTACCGGCCGCCGGACTCGTCCAGGTAGTCGCGGCGGGCCGCGGCCACGTCAGCGATGGCTGTGGCCATCGGCACGGCCACGCCGAGCACGGCCGCGGTGGTGTGCCCGGAGCCGCCGCCGAAGCCGGCCAGCACCCCGGCCGCGCCGGTCCGCATCAGGTGCAGCGCCGCGGTGTAAGTGGCGCAGCCGCCGACGATCACCGGGACGTCGAGCTCGTAGATGAACTGCTTGAGGTTCAGCGGCTCGGCCTGCCCGGACACGTGCTCGGCCGACACCGTGGTGCCGCGGATCACGAAGATGTCCGCGCCCGCGTCAACCACAGATTTGTAAAAGCGCACGGTCCGCTGCGGGGACAGCGCGGCGGCGGCAATGATCCCGGCCGCCCTGACCTCCTCGATCCGCCGGCCGATCAGCTCCTCCCTGATCGGCTCGGTGTAGATCTCCTGCAGCCGCCGGGTGGCTGCCTCGTCGTCCAGCTCGGCGGCCTCGGCCAGCAGCGGCTCCGGGTCCTCGTACCGGGTCCACAGGCCCTCCAGGTCGAGTACGGCCAGCCCGCCGAGGCGCCCGATCTCGATCGCGGTCCGCGGCGAGACCACGCTGTCCATCGGCGCCACCATCAGCGGCAGCTCGAACCGGTAGGCGTCGATCTGCCAGGCGATCGACACCTCCTCCGGGTCGCGGGTCCGCCGCGACGGCACGATGCCGATCTCGTCCAGCGCGTACGCCCGGCGGCCGCTCTTGCCCCGGCCGATCTCCACCTGCGTCACGTCAGGCCCGCCGCCCGCCGTAGTTGGGCGCTTCCGCGGTCATCTGGATGTCGTGCGGGTGGCTCTCGGTTAGCCCGGCCGCGGTGATCTGGGTGAACCGGGCCTGCTGCAGGGTGGCGATGTCCGGCGCGCCGCAGTAGCCCATGGCCGCGCGCAGCCCGCCGATCAGCTGGCTGGCCACCGCGGACAGCGGGCCGCGGTAGGGCACCTGGCCCTCGACGCCCTGCGGCACCAGCGCGTCCTCGCTGAGCACGTCGTCCTGGAAGTACCGGTCCTTGGAGTATGACCCGCCGCGCTCGGGGTTGCGCATGGCGGCCAGCGAGCCCATCCCCCGGTACAGCTTGAACTGCTTGCCCTGGATGAACACCATCTCGCCGGGTGCTTCCTCGCAGCCGGCCAGCAGCCCGCCGAGCATGACCGTGTCCGCGCCCGCGGCGATCGCCTTGGCGATGTCGCCCGAGTACTGCAGGCCGCCGTCGCCGATCACCGGGATGCCGGCCGGCCGGGCCGCCTGGGCGGCCTCGTAGATCGCGCTGACCTGCGGCACGCCGACCCCGGCCACGACCCGGGTGGTGCAGATCGAGCCCGGCCCGACACCCACCTTGACGGCGTCCGAGCCCGCGTCGATCAGTGCCTGGGCGCCGGCCCTGGTGGCGACGTTCCCGCCGATCACGTCAACGGTCACGTTGGCCTTGACCTCGGCGACCATGTCCAGCACGGCCTGGGCGTGCCCGTGCGAGGTGTCCACCACCAGGAAGTCGGCGCCCGCGTCGGCCAGCGCCTGGGCCCGCCGCTTGGCGTCCTCGCCCACGCCGACCGCGGCCCCGACCACCAGCCGCCCCTCGGCGTCCTTGGTGGCCAGCGGGAACTTCTCGCTCTTGGTGAAGTCCTTGACGGTGATCAGCCCGCGCAGCCGGCCCGCCGGGTCGATCAGCGGCAGCTTCTCCACCTTGTGCGCGGCCAGCAGCGCCAGCGCGTCCGCCCGGCTGACCCCGACCGGCGCGGTGACCAGCGGCATCGGGGTCATCACCGCGGTGACCGGCCGGCCGTGGTCCGGCTCGAACCGGATGTCCCTGTTGGTCACGATGCCGAGCAGCACGCCGTCCGCGCTGGTGACCGGCACGCCGGAGATCCGGTAGCGGGCGCACAGCCGCTCCACCTCGGCCACGGTGGCCTCGGGCCCGCAGGTCACCGGGTTGGTGATCATGCCGGCCTCGGACCGCTTGACCATGTCGACCTGCTGGGCCTGCTCGTCCACGGACAGGTTGCGGTGCAGCACGCCGACGCCGCCCTGGCGGGCCATGGCCACCGCCATCCGGGCCTCGGTGACCGTGTCCATGGCCGAGGACACCAGCGGCACCCGCAGCGTGATAGCCCGGGTCAGCCGGGCGGTGATGTCCGCCTCGTTCGGCAGGGTCGCCGAATGCGCGGGCAGCAGGAGAACGTCGTCGAAGGTGAGCGCGGGCGGAGCGAACTTGCCGGAACCGGTCAGGTCACGGTCGGCGTCGGGGCTGCGGGCCATGCTTCATCTTAATAACCGGGTGCCTGGCCGCCGCGCAGGCGCAATGGCGACGGCCCCGCCGCCGCGCTGGTCAGCGCGGCGGCGGGGCCGTCAGTGAGCTTGCCCGGTCAGGCCCGGTCAGTGACCGTGGCCGTGGCCGCCGCCGGCCGGGGCCGGCTCGGGCGGCTCGGGCTTCTCCGCCACCAGGACCTCGGTGGTCAGCAGCATGGCCGCGATGGACGCCGCGTTCAGCACGGCGGACCGGGTCACCTTCACCGGGTCGATGACGCCCTGGGCGGCCAGGTCGCCGTACTCGCCGGTGGCTGCGTTGAACCCGTGGCCGGGCTCGGCCGCGGCCACGGTGGCCACCACCACGCCGCCCTCGGCGCCGGCGTTCTCCGCGATCCAGCGGCACGGGGCGGACAGCGCGCTGCGCACCACGTTCACGCCGATCGCCTCGTCGCCGGTCAGGCCCAGGTCACCGAGGCCCGCGGCAACCTGCACCAGGGCGCTGCCGCCGCCGGGCACGATGCCCTCCTCGATGGCCGCCCTGGTCGCCGAGATGGCGTCCTCGAGCCGGTGCTTCTTCTCCTTGAGCTCGACCTCGGTGGCCGCGCCGACGCGCAGCACCGAGACGCCGCCGGCCAGCTTGGCCAGCCGCTCCTGGAGCTTCTCCCGGTCCCAGTCGGAGTCGGAGGTCTCGATCTCGGCCTTGATCTGCCGGATCCGGTCGTCGATCGCGGACTGGTCACCGGCCCCGTCGATGATCGTGGTGGTGTCCTTGTCCACCACGATCCGGCGGGCCTGGCCGAGCACTTCCAGGCCGACCCGGTCCAGCTTGAGGCCGACCTCCTCGCTGACCACCTCGCCACCGGTCAGGATCGCGGCGTCGGCCAGCATGGCCTTGCGCCGGTCGCCGAACCCGGGCGCCTTGACCGCGACGACCGGGAGCAGCCCGCGGATCTTGTTCACCACCAGCGTGGACAGGGCCTCACCGTCGACGTCCTCAGCCACGACGAGCAGCGGCTTCTTGGACTGCGCGATCTTCTCCAGCAGCGGCAGGAAGTCAGCCATCGACGAGATCTTGCTGCCGTGCAGGAGCACATACGCATCCTCGAGTACCGCTTCCATGCGCTCCTGGTCGGTGATGAAGTACGGCGAGATGTAGCCCTTGTCGAACTGGAGCCCCTCGGTGAACTCCAGCTCCAGGCCCATCGTCGGCGCTTCCTCGACCGTGATGACGCCGTCCTTGCCGACCTTCGCGAACGCCTCGGCGATGATCTCGCCGATCTGGGCGTCCTGGGCCGAGACGGTCGCCACGTGGGCGATCTCGCTCTGCTCCTCGACCTCACGGGCGATCTTGAGCAGGCTCTCCGACACCGCCGCGGCGGCCGCGTCGATGCCGCGCTTCATCGCGATCGGGTTGGCCCCCGCCGCCACCGAGCGCAGGCCCTGGTGAACCATGGCCTGGGCGAGCACGGTCGCGGTGGTGGTGCCGTCGCCGGCCACGTCGTTGGTCTTGGTCGCGACTTCCTTCGCCAGCTGGGCGCCGAGGTTCTCGAGCGGGTCCTCCAGCTCGACCTCGCGGGCCACCGTCACGCCATCGTTGGTGATGGTGGGCGCGCCCCATTTCTTGTCGATTACGACGTTGCGGCCCTTGGGGCCCAGCGTCACCTTCACAGCGTCCGCGAGGTGGTTCACGCCGCGCTCAAGCGCGCGGCGGGCATCCTCGTCGAACTCCAGCGTCTTGGCCATGAGTACCTCAGAATGTGTTCGTCCCGATTTGCCTGGCTAATGCGGGCAGGCTGGGCCGTGGTGCCGTCATGCCGCCGCCCCGGCAGCCCCTGGTCCCGCGGCCTGCGCGGGACCACGAGCCGGACCGGGGCGGCGGGCACGAGGCGCCTGGCGCGGGGCCACGCCCCGCGCCGCCAGCCTGCTCGCTACTTCTCGATGGTGGCCAGCACGTCGCGGGCGGAGAGCACGAGGTACTCCTCGCCGCCGTACTTGACCTCGGTGCCGCCGTACTTGCTGTACAGCACCACGTCGCCGACCTTGACGTCCATCGGGACGCGCTTGGTGCCGGCCTCGTCGAACCGGCCCGGGCCCACCGCGATGACCTTGCCCTCCTGGGGCTTCTCCTTGGCGGTGTCCGGGATGACCAGCCCGGATGCGGTGGTCTGCTCGGCCTCGAGCGGCTGCACCACGATCCGGTCCTCGAGCGGGTTGAGAACAACCTTGGTGGCGGTCGTCACGATCTGACCTCCCCCTCCGAAAAGGGCTAGCTGAATTTACTAGAGAGGGCGACCAGTCGGCCTGCCGTCGCGGGGGCCAGGCCAGCCTCGTCGCATTAGCACTCTATCCTAGTGAGTGCTAAGCCCGAACAGTAGCGCGGCCGGCTCGGATCGTCAAACCCCAGCGTGGCGGGCATCGGGATAGCCTGCACAGACCTGCCGGCCGGGCGCCTGGCCCGGCCAGCGGCGCGGCCCTGGGAAGCCGCCCGGGGCGGGGCTGGGGAGGGACTATGGAGACGGCCGGCATCGGCGCGCTGATCGAGCGGATGAACGGGCAGCTGGCGGAGCTGCGGACGGCGGGTGACCGGCGCGCCGCGTTCCACGCCACCTACACGCGGACCACCGAGGCGGTCGGCGCCGCGCTGGCCGGCGGCTTCTTCACCGACACCGCCTGGGTGGAGCAGTGGGACATCGAGTTCGCCAGGCTGTACCTGGACGCGCTGGACGCGGACCGGCGCGGCGAGCCGGTGCCGCGGCCGTGGGCGGTGGCCTTCGGTGCCGCCGCGGCCGCCAGGCGGCTGCCGGACCTGCGGCTGATCCTGCTCGGCATGAACGCGCACATCAACTACGACCTGCCGCGGGCCCTGCTGGCGGTGATCAGCGACGCCGAGTTCGCCGACCCCGCGGTGATCGCCCGCCGGGAAGCCGACCACACCCGGATCGACGAGGTGCTGGCCAGCCGGGTCGGCGCGGAGGACGCCGAGCTGGCTGCGGCCGGCCGGTCGTTCACCGACACCGTGCTCCAGCCGCTGAACCGGCTGGCCACCAAGCGTCTGCTGCGCGAATCCCGGCGCAAGGTGTGGTCCAACGCGATCGCGCTGGCCGCCAGCCGCCGGGCCGGCGGCCCGGACGGCGCCGAGCACCAGCGGCAGCTGGCCGAGCTGGAAGAGCTGAGCGCCGCCCGGGTCGCGGACCTGATGCGGCCCGGCCCGGTCCTGCTCCGCCTGGCGGCCGGCGGCTTCGGCGTGCAGCTTCACGATCATTAAGGATGACGGCTCGCCGGTGTCAGGCGGCCGTCACGACGGTGACCGGCATCGCCGAGTCCGCGGCGAAGTCCGCGCTGGACGGCGCGGTGCCGCGGGCCATCAGCTCGGCGCCGAGCGCGGCGACCATCGCGCCGTTGTCGGTGCACAGGCCGGGCCGGGGCACCCGCAGCGCGATGCCCGCGGCGTCGCAGCGCTCCTGGGCCAGCGCGCGCAGCCGCTTGTTGGCCGCGACCCCGCCGCCGATGACCAGGTGGCCGACGCCGTGCGCCCGGCACGCGGCGATGGCCTTGCGGGTCAGCACGTCGGCGACGGCCTCCTGGAACGAGGCGGCCACGTCGCTGCGCGGCACCGGCTGGCCGGCCTGCTCGCGCGCTTCCACCCAGCGGGCCACCGCGGTCTTCAGGCCGGAGAACGAGAAGTCGTAGCTGCCGTCGTGGTACTTGGCCCGGGGGAAGCTGATCGCGGCCGGGTTGCCGTCCCGGGCCGCCGCGTCGATCGGCGGTCCCCCGGGGAACGGCATCCCGAGCACCCTGGCCACCTTGTCGTAGGCCTCCCCCGCGGCGTCGTCGATGGTCGCGCCGAGTGGCACGACACCAGCCGCGAGGTCGCGCACCAGCAGCAGCGACGAGTGCCCGCCGGACACCAGCAGCGCGATCAGCGGAGTGGGCAGCGCGCCATGCTCCAGCTGGTCCACGGCGATGTGCGCGGCCAGGTGGTTCACCCCGTACAGCGGCTTGCCCAGGGCCAGCGCGTAGGCCTTGGCCGCGCACGCGCCGACCAGCAGCGCGCCGGACAGCCCGGGACCGGCGGTGACCGCGATCGCGTCCACCTGCGCCAGCGTGACCCCGGCCTGGCCCAGCGCGCGGTGCACGGTGGGCACCATCGCCTCTAGGTGGGCCCGGCTGGCCACCTCGGGCACCACGCCGCCGAACCGGGCGTGCTCCTCGACGCTGGAGGCCACCGCGTCGGCCAGCAGCTCGTGGCCGCGGACCAGGCCGACCCCGGTCTCGTCACAGGACGTCTCGATGCCGAGCACCAGCGGCGCGGTCATATGCGGGCCCCCGGGTCGGCGCCGGTGGCAGGGCCGGGGCTGGCCGCGGTCAGGTCCTTGCGCATCACCAGGGCATCGGTGTTGGACGGCTGGTAGTAGCCGCGGCGCACGCCGATCGGATCGAACCTGAACCGCCGGTACAGCGCCTGCGCCCGGTCGTTGTCGGTGCGCACCTCGAGGAACACCTCCACCGCGCCGCGCCGGGCGGCCTCGTCCAGCAGGGCGGTGAGCAGCGCGGCGCCGGTGCCCTGGCCCCACCGGTCCCGGGCCACGGCCAGGGTCACCACGTCGGCCTGGGTGCCCGCGGCGAGCAGCCCGCCGTAACCGGCGATGACCCCGTGGTCGTCGGCGACCAGGTAGTGCCGGCTGGCCGGCTGCTGGGCCAGTTCCCCGGCCAGCATCTCGCCGGACCAGGCCTCCTCGCCGAACAGGTCGTCCTCGAGCACCAGCACGCCGGGCAGGTCGGCCTCGGTCATCACGCGCAGCCGCGGGGCGCCCGGGCCGGCCGGCGAGCGGTCCGGGCGGGCGGGCGCGGTCACGGGGTCACCCGCTTGGGCGGCCCGGGCACGCGGGCGTCCGGGCGCCGGAGGTACAGCGGCTCGGGCGGGAGCAGCTCGCCGCCCGCGGCCAGGCAGCCGGCCACCAGCGCGGCCAGCGCGGCCGCGGACGGGTAGCGCGGCCCGGCCGACGGGCCGAGCTCGGCCGGGTACAGCCAGGGGCCCTCGCCGGCCACCGGGCCGCCGTCCGCGGCGTCGCCGGGCGGGCCCACCTCCGGGCCGTGCACCCGGCGGCCGCCGGCCGTGTACCGGGCCCAGTAGACCTCCTTGCGCCGGGCGTCGGTGGCCACCGTGAAGCTGCCGCCGGGCACCGCACCGCCAGGCACCGCACCGCCGGGCACCGGCCCGCCGGCGGCCGCCTCGAACGCGATGATGTCCATGGTGCATACCCCGTGCACGGGCAGGCCGAGCGCGTCGCCGAGCGAGCGGGCGGTGACCAGCCCGGCGCGCAGCCCGGTGTACGGGCCGGGGCCGGTCCCGACGGCGATCCCGGTCAGGTCCCCGGCCGCGGCGCCCGCCGTGGCCAGCACGCGGGCGATGGCAGGGGCGAGCAGCTCGCCGTGCCGCCGGGCGTCCACCGCCAGCTCCGCGGTGACCACGGCCGCGCCGTCGTGCAGCGCGACGGTCACCGCCGGGGTGGCGGTATCGAAAGCCAGTAGCAGCACGGTTGAACAGCGTAGGTCACCGGCCGGGGTGGCCGGGCCAGCCTGCGCAGGCTGGCCCGCCGAAATGCCTCGCCGGGAGAGATTCCCGGTGGTTCAGCTGCCCGGTGGTTCAGCTGCCCGGTGGTTCAGCTGCCCCGCGGTGAGCTAGCGCTGCGGCAGCGCGGCGAGGGCCTGCCGGGCGGCGGCGATGGTCCCGGCCTGCAGCTCGCTCAGCCTGACCGGCCCGTAGCCGCCGGCCGCCGCGCGCTGCTCACCCTGGAGGGCCACCGTGACCAGCACGTTGCGGTCCCTGACCACCAGCGTGACCAGGTCGTTGACGGTGCCGGCCCGGCGGATCACCTGGACCGCGCTGAACGCGGCGTCGCCCAGGCCCGGCACCTTGGAGACGTCAGCCACGGGCAGGTGCGTGGACTTGGCCGGGTGGGCGAGCTGCTGCTCGGCCTCGCTGTAGGCCAGGATCGCGCCGGAGGTCGCACTGCCGTTGCCAGGGTTGAGGCCGCTGGGCGCGTATGCCTGGTTGGTGACCTCCAGCACCCGGTACACCGGCTTGGCGTCCAGCGTCCAGGTGCACTGGCTGCTGGTCTTCCCGTTCAGGCTGGCCGAGTGGACCTTGCTGGGCTGGCCCGGCATGTACTGGCTGAGCACCGTGCCGGTGACCACCTGGCAGGCGTCCGGCACCGACTGCATCTCGCCGGGCTGGAAGGTCTGCACGAAGTCCGGCTTGACCACCGGGGGCGGCGACGGCTTCACGAACAGCCAGACGATGGCCCCCACGCACACGGCCACGATCGCGCTGATGCCACCGATGATCAGCTTGCGCCGGGCCTTCCTGGCCCGGGTCGCGATGGCCCGGCGGGTCAGCCCGCCCGGCCCGGCGGGTTCCGGTACGGGCTCGGTCCCGTCGGCTGCGCCGCCGCCGCGCTGCGGGTAGATCGTCCGGCCCTGCCGGGCCGGGCGCTGCGGCATGATCGACAGCCCCGCCCACGGCGGCAGTTCGTCGGCGTCCGGGTCCTCGAGGTCGCCGGGCCGCCGTACCGGCACGTTGCGCCACGCCTGGCCGACCTCGGCCGGGGCCGGGCCCGGCTCCTCCGGCCACGCGATCCGGTCGCCATCGGCCAGGTCCAGCGCCCCGGCCGCCTGCGGCGCCTGCTCAGCCCACCCGGGCGAGGCCGGCTGAGGAGGCGCGGCGTGCGCGTGCGGGGCAGCCGCGTGGGCCGCCTGCGCAGGCGGCTCGGCCCAGCCAGGCTCGGCGGAGTGCCGCCCGGCCGGATTCCCCGCGGGCGCGTCCCAGCCCGGGGCGGCGGCCGGAGCCTGGCCCGGCCACTCCCCCTGGGCCGGCTGCCCTTGCCAGCCTGCCTGGGCTGGCTGGCCCGGCCAGTCCGCTGGGGCAGCGGGCTGCGCTGGCCAGTCCGCCGGGGCGGGCTGGGCCTGCCACTCTTCCTGGGCCGGCTGGCCCGGCCAGTCCGCGTGAGACGGCTGCCCTTGCCAGTCGGCCGGGGCGGCCTGCTGCTGCCAGTCGGCCGGAGGAGCGGCGTGCGCGCCCGAAGCGCCCGGCGCGGGCCATCCCGGCGGGGCGGGCTGCTGCTGCCAGCCAGCGGGCAGCTGTGACTGTGCCTGTGGTGCTGGCTGCTGCCCGGCCCAGCCGTCCTGACCTTGCTGTTCCGCCCACCCCTGGGGCTGGGCCTGCCAGTCCGCCTCGTCCTGGGCCGGGGGCTGGTCCGCCCAGTCCGGTGCGGGCGGCCGGGCGTGCCGACGGGGCGGTGGCCCCTGCTGAGCCACGGATGTCCTCCGGGACGGCTCGGACCGTGGCGGAGCCACGGCAGGGCGGAGAGATGACGACGGCAGTTTAGTGCCGCGGGCCGCCCGGCCACCGGCAGTTCGAAAGTCCGGACAGATCCGGACGAGCTGGATAGACCCGCGTTTCCGCGGCTCATCCCGGCCGTCAGCCGTCAGGGCGTGCAGGCCGTCAGGGCGTGCAGGCCGTCAGGGCGTGCAGGCCTCAGGGCGTGCAGGCCTCAGGGCGTATCGCCGCGCTCGAGCCAGGCGGCTTCGGCCGGGGTGAGCTCGATCGCGGCGGCGCCGAGGGCCTCGTCCAGGTGATCCGCCGAGACCGTGCCGATGACCGGCAGCACGTGGTCGTCCTGGTGCAGCACGTAAGCGAGCGCGATCGCGGTGGGCGATACGCCGCGCTGCGCGGCCAGCTCGCGGGCCCGATCGCGGCGGGCAGCGTTGCCCGGGCTGACCCAGCTGGGCTGCTCGAGCCCGGCGAAGTAGCCGGTGGCGAGGCTGGACCAGGCCAGCATGCGCAGGCCGAGGCCGGCCAGCTCGGGCAGTTCCGCCTTGGTCACCGCGATGCAGTCCGGCCACGGCTCGGCGACCAGCTCGGCCAGCGAGAAGTGGTTGCTGAACGCGACCAGGCCGTGTTCCCCGCGCCCGGCCGCGGCCGCGGCCAGCTCACGGGTCCGGCCGAGCCGCCAGTTGGATACCCCGAACGCGCCGATCCGGCCCGCCTCGACCTCGGCGCCCAGCGCGTCCACCCAGGCCTGCACGGGCACCTCGGGGTTGTCCCGGTGCAGCAGGAATACGTCCAGGTACTCCAGGCCGGTCAGGCGGAGCGCGTACTCGACCTCCTGCTGCACCAGGTCCGGGTGGCAGGCCGGCGGATGGCAGCCCTTGGCCCACAGAACCATGTCGCCGGCCCGGCCGCGCTTCCGCAGCCATTTGCCCGCCGCCTGCGCGGCCTCCCCGTCGCGATACACGTTGGCCAGGTCCAGCGCCCGTCCGCCGGCCGCGTAATAGCGGTCCAGCAGGGCGGGCGCGGCCTCGTTGTCCTCCACGGCGAACGTGCCGAGCACGATGCGGCCGCGCCGGGCCGGTACCGGGTCAAGGACCGCAGAGCTGGCCATCCGCGAATCATGTCACAGCCCGCCGCTTTCATGATCGCGGAGGATTTGGGGTGCTGGGACACCCGGAACCCGCCGCGATCATGGAAACCATGGGCGCCTGCGGCCTAGGCCGGGTCGGTGGCGCCCGTCAGGGCGAGCTGGACGTCGGCGGCCGCCTCGGACCAGCGGCTGCCCTGGCCGGCCAGCCGGACCGCGCGGGGCTCGTCTTCGCCGTCGCCGCCGGGCAACGGGGTGAGGCTCACGTCCAGCCAGTCCTGGGCGAGTCCCTCGACCAGCCCGCCGCCCCACTCGACCACGGTGACCGAGGTCGCCGTGTCGGCGTCCAGGTCCAGGTCGTCGACCTCGGCCGGGCTCCCCAGCCGGTAGGCGTCGGCGTGCACCAGCGCGGGCCCCCCGCGCAGCGACGGGTGGATCCTGGCGATCACGAACGTCGGCGAGGTGACCGGGCCGCGCACCCCGAGCCCCGCGCCGATGCCCTGTACCAGCGTGGTCTTGCCCGCGCCCAGCCCGCCGTTCAGCACGACCAGGTCACCTGGCCGCAGCAGCCCGGCCAGGCGCTCGCCAAGACCGCGCATGGCCGCCGCGGTAGGCACGACAAGCTGCACGTCGAGGCCGTTCATCCGCGGGCCCCGTGCCGCGGCGCGGGCTGGCCGGGACCCGCCTGCCGCGCCTCGGCCACCAGCGCGGCGATCGCCTCGGTCACCGCCCCGGGCCGTTCCAGCATCGGCACGTGCCCGGTCTCCGGCAGCAGGATCAGCCGGGCCCCGGGGATGCCGCTGGCGAGGCTCTCGCCCAGCGAGCCGATCAGCCGGTCCCGGTCCCCGGTGATCACCGCGGACGGCACCCGGCCGACGGTGGCCAGCGCCTCCTGCTGGTCGTGCGCCAGCAGGGCCAGGTAGAAGTCCGCGACCACGCCGATCCGGGTGGCCCTGATCATCTGCTCGAGGAAGTCCACCACGGCCGGGCTGATCCCGGGGTCGCTGAACGCGAGCTGCCGGGTGCTGAGGAAGGCCAGGTCCCCGGCCGAGGACCGGAGCCGCTCCACCATCGCGGCCGGGCGGCCCCTGGCCACCCCGCGCAGCACCGGCACGGCAGCCTGCCGGGCGGCCAGCCGGACCGGCGCGGGCAGCCACCCGGCCGGGTCCACGGCGGTCGCCGCGGTCGAGATCAGCACGGTGCCGATGACCTTGGTGCCGAACAGCTCGGGATGGTCCGCGGCCAGCGCCATGATCGTCATGCCGCCCATGGAGTGGCCCACCAGCACTACCGGGGCCGGGCCCGGCGTCGTGGCCCGCAGCACGGCGTACAGGTCCTCGCCCAGCTGGCCGATGCTCACCGGCCCCGGGCTGCCCCCGGTGCCGTGCCCGGCCCGGCCCGACCGGCCGTGCCCGCGCTGGTCCCAGAACACCAGCCGGCCCAGGTCGGCCAGGTCACGCCGCTGGTAGTGCCAGATGTCCTGGTTCAGCGCGTACCCGTGGCAGAAGATGACCGTGACCGGCGCGTCGTCCGGGCCGTCGATCTCGGCGTGCAGCGCCGCCCCGTCGCCGGCCAGCACGGTCAGCGGCCGCCCGCGCAGCTCGCCGAGCGGCTCGGCCGCCTCGGGGTCCGGGCGCATCCGCTGCCGGCCGACCGCGATCTTCTCGGCCGCCAGCACGACGCCGGCTCCCGCGGCGATCACCCCGGTGGCCACCCCGGCGACCTCGGCGATCAGCCGCCACCTGGCCATGATCATCCTCCTGAGACGCGCTCCCGCACGGCGCTCCCGCCCCGGTACGCGGCCGGCTCCGGCGGATTGGCTCCCTCAGCGTAGCTTCTGGGTACCCGGCCGGCGAACCGCGTGACGATGTCGTAGGACAGCGTGCCGAGCGCGTCGGCCCACTCCTGTGCGGTCGGCTCACCGCGGTCTCCCGGGCCGAACAGGATCACCTCGTCACCCGCGGCGACCTGGTGCGTGCCGAAGTCGACCACGAACTGGTTCATGCACACCGTGCCCGCGATCGTCCAGCGCCGCCCGGCCACCTGGACCTCGGCGACCCCCGACGCGCTGCGCGGCACCCCCTCGGCGTAACCCAGCGGGACCAGCCCCACCCAGGACGGGCCGGCCGCCGACGTGATGTGCCGGTGGCCGTAGGACACCCCGCTTCCCGGCGGCACCTGCTTGGCCTGGATCAGCCGGGCGCGCAGCGTCATCGCCGGCCGCAGCCAGCCGGGCAGCGGGCCCGGCAGGGTGCAGAGCCCGGTCACCGCGCCGCCCGGGCGGACCAGGTCGAACCAGGTGCCGGGCAGGGTGACCGTGGCCGCGGTGTTGGCCAGGTGCCGCACCTCGGGCCGGGCACCGGCCCGCTCGGCCTGCGCCACCGCCGCACGGAACGCCTCGAGCTGCGCCGCGATGGACGGGTGCCCGGGCATGTCGGCGCACGCCAGATGCGACCAGATCCCGGTGATCTGGACCAGCCCCGCGGCCTCCGCCTCCCGCGCGGCGCCGACCACCGCGGGCCAGTCGGCGGCGGTGGCCCCGCCGCGGGACATGCCGGTGTCCGCCTTCAGGTGCAGCCGGGCGGTCCGCCCGGCCCGGCCGGCCGCGGCGGCGATCTGGCCGACCAGCGCCGCCGATCCGGCGGACAGGTCGATCCCGGCCGTGATGGCCTCCTCGTGCGCCGCGTCCGGCGCGGCCAGCAGGCACAGCACAGGGGCGGTGATCCCGGCCCGGCGCAGCGCCAGCGCCTCGTGAATCTGCACCACCCCGAGCCAGCCGGCCCCGGCCGCCAGCGCGGCGGTGGCCACCGGGATCATGCCGTGCCCGTAGGCGTCGGACTTCACCACGGCCATCACCGCCGCCCCGCGGACGTGCCGGGCGAGCGCGGCCACGTTGTCCCTCACGGCACTTAGATCAACAAGCGCCTCAGGGTGACCGTCCATTGGGGTCTCCATGGCCTCCCAGTCTGCCAGCGGACCCGCCCGGACCTGCACAACCAGCGCGGGCATGATAAGCAACATGGCATGGTTGAACTCATCCCCCGGCAAGTACTTTTCGGCAATCCCGAGCGGGTGAGCCCGGCGCTGTCCCCCGACGGCACCATGCTCGCCTGGCTCGCGCCACGCGACGGCGTGCTCAACGTCTGGGTCGCGCCCGCCAAGGACGGCAGCGGCGACGGCGACGGGATCGACTGGGCGGCAGCCCGTGTCGTGACCGACGACACCGACCGCGGCATCCGGCAGTTCGCCTGGGCGCACGACGGCCGGCACCTGCTGTACCTCCAGGACACCGGCGGCGATGAGAACTGGCGGCTGCACGACGTCGACCTGCAGACGATGCAGCGCCGCGACCTGACCCCCTTCGAGGGGGTGCACACCCAGATCATCGCGATGGAGCAGAAGTTCCCCACCGACGTGCTGGTCGGGCTGAACCTGGACAACCCGCAGCTGCACGACGTGTACCGGCTCGACCTGGTCACCGGCGAGCTGGTCAAGGAGGTGGAGAACCCGGGCTTCGCGGGCTGGCTGGCCGACCCCCAGCTGGTGGTGCGCGGCGCGATCGCGCCCAAGCCGGACGGCGGGATGACCGTGCTGGTCCGGGACGACCCGGCGGCGGACTGGCGGCCGCTGCTCGAGGTCCCGCCGGACGACGCGCTGACCACCGACCTGTTCTCGTTCAGCGCGGACGGCCTGTCGGTACTGGCCGCCTCGTCGGTGGACACGGACACCGCGCGGCTGGTGCGCATCGACCTGGCCACCGGCGCGACCGAGGTGCTGGCCGAGGACCCCGAGGCCGACGTGGACGGGGCGCGGCTGCACCCGGACACCAAGGAGCCGCAGATCGTCACGTTCCGCAAGGACCGGACCGAGTACCGGGTGCTGGACCCCGACGTGGCGGATGACCTGGCCGCGATCCGTGCCCTGCACCACGGCGACCCCGGCCTGCTGAACCGGGACCACGCGGACAGCACCTGGCTGCTCGGGTTCACCAACGACTCCGGCCCGGTGCCGTTCTACAGCTTCGACCGCGCCGCCAAGCAGGGCCGCTTCCTGTTCGAGCACCAGCCCGCGCTGAGCCAGTACCAGCTCGCGTCCATGGACCCGTTCTCGTTCACCGCACGGGACGGGCTGACCATCCACGGCTACGTGACGTTCCCGCCGGAGGCGGGCCGGTCGGGCCTGCCGGCTGTGCTGAACGTGCACGGCGGGCCATGGGCCAGGGACTACTGGGGCTTCAACCCCGAGGCGCAGTGGCTGGCCAACCGCGGCTACCTGTGCGTGCAGGTGAACTACCGAGGCTCGACCGGCTACGGCAAGGGGTTCGTCAACGCCGGCGACCGCGAGTGGGCCGGCAAGATGCACGACGATCTGCTCGACGCGGTCGCGCACATCACCGGCCAGGGCTGGGCCGACCCGGACCGGGTGGCGATCTACGGCGGCTCCTACGGCGGGTACGCCGCGCTGGTCGGCGCGACGTTCACGCCGGACGTGTTCCGCTGCGCGGTGGACATCGTCGGCCCGTCCAACCTGAAGACACTGATCGAGACCGTCCCGCCGTACTGGGCGCCGATGATCGCGCAGTTCCACCGGCGGCTCGGCGACCCGGAGAAGGACGCCGACTTCCTGTGGTCCCGGTCGCCGCTGTCCCGGGCCAGCGCGATCAGGATCCCGCTGCTGATCGCGCAGGGCGCCAACGACCCGCGGGTCAAGCAGGCCGAGTCCGAGCAGATCGTGGCCGCGCTCACCGCGGCCGGGATCGACCACGAGTACATGCTGTTCCCGGACGAGGGGCACGGCTTCGCCAAGCCGGAGAACCGGCTGAAGTTCTACGCCGCCGCCGAGCGCTTCCTGGCCAAGCACCTGGGTGGCCGCTCGGAGGACTAGGGCGGCTCCGGCTAACTCTCAGCGCTGCCCGCGGCAGTCCGCCTGATCGCCGCGGGCAGCGCCGTGATCAGGTCGGCCGCGCCGATCGGGGCGCCGCCGCGGCCCTGGTCCCCATCACCGGTTGCGGCCAGCCGCCCGGCCAGGCCGTGCAGATAGGCCCCGGCCGCGCCGGCCTCGGCCGGGCTCAGCCCCTGCGCGAGCAGCGCGCCGGCCAGGCCGGACAGCACGTCGCCGGAGCCGGCCGTGGCCAGCCAGCTCGTGCCGGTGGCGTTCACCAAGGCGGGCCCGCCGTGCGGCCCGGCGATCACCGTGGTGGACCCCTTCAGCAGTACGGTCACACCCAGCTCGGCCGCGGCCTGCCGGGCGTGCGCCAGCCGCCGCGCCTCGACCGCGGCCCGCTCCGTGCCCAGCAGCCGGGCCAGTTCCCCCGCGTGCGGGGTGATCAGCGTGGGCGCGTCCCGCCGCAGCAGCCCGCGATCGCCGGCCGCGATCGTCAGGCCGTCCGCGTCGACAAGCACCGGCAGGTCACTGGCCAGCACGCGGGCCAGCAGCGTGGCCGCGTCGTCGTCCGTGCCCATGCCAGGACCGGCCACCCAGGCCTGGACCTGCCCGGCTGCAGCCACGGCTTCGGCCGCGGGCACCGCCCCGGCCGCGGCCAGACCGGCGGCCGGGCTGGCGTCGCGGCCGACTACGGTGATCACGGCCTCCGGCCAGTGCTGCCGCGCGATCTCAGCCGCGTGCGCGGCCGACACCAGCCGGATCATGCCCGCGCCGCCACGCAGGGCGCCGCCCACGGCCAGCGTCGCTGCACCGGTGAACCGGGTGCTGCCCGCGACCACGCCGAGCACCCCGCGCCGGTACTTGTCCGACTCGGCGCCCGGCCGCGGCAGCAGCGCCGCCACGTCGGCCGCTTGCAGGGCGCTGACGGCGGGCGGCCCGAGGCACGGCCCCAGGCCGATGTCGATCAGCTCAGCGGCCCCGGTCAGCGACGCAGCCGGGTCGATCAGCAGGCCGGGCTTCCACGTCCCGAACGTCACCGTCACATCCGCCCGCACCGCAGCCCCGGCGACCTCGCCGGTACCGGCGTCGACACCGCTCGGCAGATCCACGGCCACCACCACACCGGGCCCGTCCGCCGCAGCCGCCGCCAGCGCGGCCCCAGGCTCCCGCAGCCCGCCCTTCCCGCCGATCCCGAGCATCCCGTCGATAACAAGATCAGCGTGCCCGAGAACATACGAAGCAGTGCTGGTCAGCCCGCCCCCCGGCACAGCCGCAGGGACCACCCTGCCCCCGGCCGCGCGCAGGTCAGCGGCGCCCGCCTGGTGCATCCGGGACCCAGTCGTCAGCGCGGTCACCACGGCCCCGCGCCGGGCCAGCCGGGCGCCGGCGTACAGCGCGTCGCCGCCGTTGTCCCCCGACCCGGCCAGAACCACCACCCGGGACCCGTACACCGGGTCGAGCAGGTCCGCGCAGACCGCCGCCAGCCCGGCCGCGGCCCGTTGCATCAGCGCGCCGTCCGGCAGCCGCGCCATCAGCTCCCGCTCGGCCGCCCGGACGTCCTCGACGGCATGCGCGTTCCGCACCGGCGTCTCCCTTTCCGTGCCCGCGCCCCGTGCTCCCGTGCTGTGCCCTGTGCTGTGCCATCGTGCCGTGTTCGCCCTGAGCGAACAGCGGCGGCCCCGGGCTACTCGACGGTGACGGACTTGGCCAGGTTGCGGGGCTGGTCGACATCGTGGCCCTTGGCCGCGGCCAGCTCGCACGCGAACACCTGCAGCGGCACGGTGGTGACCAGCGGCTGCAGCAGCGTGGGCACGGCCGGGACCTCGATCAGCGTGTCCGCGAAGGGCCCCACCACGTCGTCGCCCTCCTCGGCGATGACGATCGTCCTGGCCCCGCGGGCGCGGATCTCCTGGATGTTGGAAACGATCTTGTCGTGCAGCGCGCGGCGGCCGCGCCGGGACGGGACCAGCACCACGACCGGCAGCCCCGGCTCGATCAGCGCGATCGGCCCGTGCTTGAGCTCGCCCGCGGCGAACCCCTCGGCGTGCATATAGGCCAGTTCCTTGAGCTTCAGCGCGCCCTCCAGGGCGACAGGGAAGCCCACGTGCCGCCCGAGGAACAGCACGCACCGCTCGCCGGCCAGTTCCCTGGCCACCGCCCGGACCGGCTCCATCGTGTGCAGCACCTGGTCCACCGCGGCGGGCATCTGCTCCAGCTGAGCCAGGACCGCGCCGATCTCCTCGCCGTACATGATGCCGCGCACCTGGGCCAGGTATAGCGCGACCAGGTAGCAGGCGACCAGCTGGGTGAGGAACGCCTTGGTGGAGGCGACCGCGATCTCCGGGCCGGCGTGCGTGTAGACCACCGCGTCGCTGGCCCGCGGGATCGACGAGCCGTTCACGTTGCAGATCGCCAGCACCGGGGACTGCTGCTCGCGGGCGTGCCGGACGGCCATCAGCGTGTCCATGGTCTCGCCGGACTGGGAGATCGCGATGACCAGCGTGGACCGGGTCAGGATCGGGTCCCGGTAGCGGAACTCGCTGGCCAGCTCGACCTCGCAGGGGATGTTGCTCCAGTGCTCGATCGCGTACTTGGCCAGCAGGCCGGCGTGAAACGCGGTGCCGCAGGCAACGATGATGATCTTCTCGATCTCCCGCAGCTCGTCGTCGGTCAGCCGCATCTCGTCCAGCCGGAGCCGGCCGCTCTCCTCGGCCCGGCCGAGCATCGCGTCGGCCACCGCCTTGGGCTGCTCGGCGATCTCCTTGAGCATGAAGTACTCGAAGCCGGCCTTCTCCGCCGCGGACACGTCCCAGTCCACGTGGTAGCGCCGGACCTGGGCCGGGCTGCCGTCGAAGTTCGTCACCGTGACCTGGTCCGGCCGCACCTCGGCGACCTGGTCCTGGCCCAGCTCGATCGCGTCGCGGGTGTGGCTGATGAACGCGGCCACGTCGCTGGCCAGGAAGTTCTCCCCCTGGCCCAGGCCCACCACGAGCGGTGAGTTGCGCCGCGCACCGACCACCACCTCGGGATCCCGCACGTCCACGGCGACGAGCGTGAACGCCCCTTCGAGCCGGAGGCAGACCTGGCGCATGGCGGCGGCCAGCGACCCGGTCTCCGGCGCGCCGGTGCCCGGGATCTCGGGCATCACGCCGATCTGCTCCTCCAGCAGGTGGGCGACCAGTTCGGTGTCGGTCTCCGAGGTCAGCTCGTGGCCGGCCGCCTCGATTTCCTTGCGCAGCACCGCGAAGTTCTCGATGATCCCGTTGTGCACCACGGCCAGGTGGCCGCCGCAGTCGGTGTGCGGATGGGCGTTCGGGTCGGTGGGCGGCCCGTGGGTGGCCCACCGGGTGTGCCCGAGGCCGACGGTGCCGGTCAGCGGCGGGCGCTCAGCCAGCGCCGCCTTCAGGTTGCCGAGCTTGCCCGCCCGCTTTGACCAGGCGAGCTTGCCGCCGTCGAGCACGGCCATGCCCGCGGAGTCATACCCCCGGTACTCCAGCCGGCTCAGCCCCTCCAGCACGACGTCCTGCGCTTGCCGGTAACCCGCGTACCCCACGATTCCGCACATGATGGTCAGGCTAACCCGGGATCACACGCTCCGGCGGGTGGCCCGCCGGGTTTGCCGACGGATTCGTTACGAGAGGTCACGCACTGTATCCGCGAGGGCACCCGCGACCCGTTTCGCCTGGCCGCCGTCCAGGGCCTCGACCATCACCCGGACCGCCTGCTCGGTGCCGCTGGGCCGGACCAGCACCCGGCCGGACGCGCCCAGCTCGGACCGCGCCGCGCTGACCGCGGCCGCCAGGTCCGCGGACGCCGCGACCTCGGCCTTGTCCTCGACCGGGACGTTGACCAGCACCTGCGGATACCGGGTCATCACCTTGGCCAGCTCGTGCAGCGGGCGGCCGGTGCGGGCCATCACCGCCAGCAGCTGGAGCCCGGTCAGCAGGCCGTCCCCGGTGGTCGCGTGGTCGAGCAGGATGAGGTGCCCGGACTGCTCACCGCCGAGCACGAACTGGCCCTCGCGCATAGCCTCCAGCACGTACCGGTCGCCGACCGGGACCTCGACCACCTCGATTCCGGCCTCGGCCATCGCCTTGCGGAAGCCGAGGTTGGCCATGACGGTCGTGACCACGGTGCCCCCAGCCAGCCGCCCGGTGTCCCGCAGCGAGATCGCCAGCAGGGCGAGGATCTGGTCGCCGTCCACCACCTGGCCGCGGGCGTCGACCGCCAGGCAGCGGTCCGCGTCGCCGTCGTGCGCGATGCCCGCGTCCGCGCCGTGCGCGGTCACTGCCTCGGCCAGCGACCCGATCCAGGTGGACCCGACGCCGTCGTTGATGTTCAGCCCGTCCGGCTCGGTGCCGATCGGGATCACGTCCGCACCGGCCCGGCTCAGCAGCCGCGGGGCAAGCTCGTACGCGGCCCCGTGCGCGCAGTCCACGACCACCCGCAGCCCGGCCAGCGGCGCCCCGCCGTCCCCGGACGTCACGGTCGACAGCAGGTGGTCCAGGTAGCGCCCGGTCTCCGGGCCGCCGTCGCGGACCCGGCCGAACCCGTCGCCGGGCACCCGCCCCGTGCTGGCCGCCGCGCCGTCCGCGAGATCGGAGAGGGTGCGCTCGATCAGGTCCTCGACCGCGTCGGGCAGCTTCACCCCGCCATGCGAGAAGAACTTGATCCCGTTGTCCGGGGCGGGGTTGTGGCTGGCCGACAGCACGACCCCCAGCTCGGCACCGAGGTCCGCGGTCAGGTAGGCGACCGCCGGGGTGGGCACCACGCCGAGCCGGAGCACGTCGACCCCGGACCCGGCCAGCCCGGCGACCACCGCGGCCTCGAGGAACTCGCCGGACGCCCGCGGGTCGCGGCCGATCACCGCGAGCGGGCGGCGGCCTTGGGCACGCGCCGTGCCGAAGGCCCCCATGCTGTCCATCGCACCAGCCGCGGCCACGGACAGGTCCATGGCCAGCCGGGCGGTCAGATCACGACCGGCAACTCCGCGGACACCGTCCGTACCGAACAGCCGGGCCAAGCAGTCCACCCCCGGTCGTAGCCGATGTACTGTGCCAGCCGCTGCGGGCCGCTGCAGCGGCGCTGCCTTCCCTCCTCGCTCCTTCGGCGCGCCGGCGTCGCTCGTCGGAAAACAGCGCCGCGGCCCTCCGCGAGCTCCGGCCGGCTCCGCCGGCCGGGTCCGGCGCCGCCGGACTAGCGCTTGGAGTACTGCGGCGCCTTGCGGGCCTTCTTCAGGCCGTACTTCTTCCGCTCCTTGATCCGGGCGTCGCGGGTCAGGAAGCCGGCCCGCTTGAGCACCGGGCGGTTCTCCGGGTCGACCAGGACCAGCGACCGGGAGATGCCCAGCCGCAGCGCACCCGCCTGACCGGTGACGCCGCCGCCGGTGATCCGGGCGATGACGTCGAACTGGTCTTCCGCGCCTAGCGTGACGAACGGCTCGCTGATGAGCTGCTGGTGCACTTTGTTCGGGAAGTACTCATCCAGCTTGCGGCCGTTGATCAGCCACTGGCCGCTGCCCGGCTGGATCCGCACCCGGGCGATGGCCTCCTTGCGCCGGCCGGTGCCCATCGCGCTGCCGGTCACCACCGGCTTGCGCGTCGCAGCCGCCCGCGCCGGGCCGCCCGCCGGGGTGTCCCCGGTCTCGGTGGTGTACTCCGAAAGGTGCTCCCCCTCCTCCGTAGTCGCCGTCTCGGCGTCCGGGTTCAGGGTCTGGGTGGGCTCGGACACGATGCCTTCCTCGCGCTTCCTCTTAGGCTCTGGTTACGCGGTCACCGCGCCGCGGCGCGGCCGGCGCCGGACAACTGGGGGACCTGGGTGATCTCGAATGGCACCGGCTGCTGCGCCTGGTGCGGGTGGTGCGGGCCCGCGTAGACCTTCAGCTTGCTGAGCATCTGGCGGCCCAGCGTGTTCTTCGGCAGCATCCCGCGCACGGCCTTCTCGACCGCCCGCTCGGGGTGCTTGGCGAGCAGCTCGCCGTAGGACACCGAGCGCAGGCCGCCGGGGTAACCGGAGTGCCGGTAGGCCCGCTTGTCCTCGCGCTTGCTGCCGCTCAGCGCGACCTTGTCCGCGTTGATGATGATCACGAAATCGCCGGTGTCCAGGTGCGGCGCGAAGACCGGCTTGTGCTTGCCACGCAGCAGGATGGCCGCCTGGCTGGCCAGCCGCCCGAGAACAACATCGTTCGCGTCGATGACATGCCACTGACGGTGGATGTCGCCCGCCTTCGGGCTGAAAGTGCGCACAGTCGTAAGCCTTCGCGTGTGGGTCCGGAGATCCAAGGGCCCGCCTGGGGAAGCCTCCGCCGGGCGGGGAGTCCGCTGCACCAGCCGCCGCTGCGC
>DASVBE010000188.1:0-7182 GCA_036375995.1 Streptosporangiaceae bacterium
ATCAACTCCGCGGGCGGGTTCAGCAACACCTGGATCAGGGCCAACTAACTGTGCTGGCGGCTCGCTGCGGGCCGCTTGAGAGGCGCTGCCTTCCCTCCTCGCTCCTTCGGCGTCCTTCGTCGCGCCTCATCGCTCGTCAGGAAACAGCGCCGCGGCCCGGCGCTCGCTGGCCGGCTCCGCCGGCAGCCCTGCTCGCAGGAGCTACTGATGCAGGTGCAGGCTTACCCCGAGGAGCGGCAGCCACCACAGGAAAATGGCCAGCAGCGCGGAGAGGATGAGGAGGAGCAAGTGGACCGTGATGTAGTGGTGCAGCCACGCGATCACGATCCCGACGATGATGTAAATGGTGCCGAAGAGGCCCCATCTCCGGAAGAACCACATCTTCCCGCTCCAATCTGGCGCACCATGTGGCCGTTGCCGCCCGGAATGTCTCCGGCTCGCGGCCCCGCAAACATGAGCGGGACTCGCCTGCCCGGCCCGCCGCGGCGGGCTACCCTTGGTTGCTCGTAAGCCGCCTGTGCGGCGCCCGGCAGACCGCGGGAGCGCAAGCCCGCGAAAGGGGCAGATACCGATGCTCAGCCACGTACCCGACCACCCGGCCACGGGTGACGGCGCCGCCGGGGACGACCCGGCAGCCGCCGCGGCCAGCCCGGCCGGGGCGGGCGGGGAGACCCTGACCGGGGTGGTGCCGAGGCGGCCAGGACCGGGCGGCCGCCTGGCGGGCCTGCTCCGGCGCAACTGGCTGTTCACCGCCGTGCTGCTGATCTCGGTGATCCCCCGGGTGATCGTCATGCTCGGGTATCAGCCCGCGATCCTGTTCAAGCTGGACACTTACGACTACCTGTGGGACGCCGCGCACCTGCAGCCCGACCCCATTAACCCGAACGGCTACTCGCTGTTCCTGTGGCTAGTCAAGCCGTTCCACTCGTTCCTGCTGATCGCCGCGATCCAGCACGTTCTGGGCCTGGTCAGCGCGGTGCTGGTGTATGCGGTGCTGCGCCGCTACAACGTCCGGCCGTGGATTGCCACGGCGGCCACGGTGACCGTGCTGTTCGACCCCGGGCAGTTCATCCTGGAGCAGATCGTGCTGGCCGATCTGCTGGCCATGGTGCTGATGGTCATCGCGTTCTGCGTGCTGCTGCTGGCGCGGGACAAGCCGTCGGTGCTCCGGGTGGTCTTCGCGGGCCTGCTCATGGGCGCCTCGGCCACGGTCCGGCCGACCACGCTGCCGCTGATCCTGTTCCTGGCCACCTACCTGCTCCTCACCCGGGCCGGCTGGCTGCGGGCGGGCGCGGCGCTGCTCGCCGGGCTGCTGCCCATCGTGGCGTACATGGGCTGGTTCGCCTCGGTATACGGCTCGTTCAACTTCACCAACAGCAACGGGCTGTTCCTGTGGTCGCGGACCATGACCTTCGCCAACTGCGCCAAGATCAACCCGCCTGCCGACCTGCGCCCGCTGTGCCCGGAGAACCAGCCCCGCCAGCAGGCCCTGCCGGCCGGCTCGGGCCGCCTGCTGCCCAAGATCTACCTGTGGGACCACACCGCGTGGATGTGGACCGACCCGGCGGCCGGCCCGAAGGGCGTGCGGCCCGACACGCAGGCGTTCACCAGGGCGAACAACGATCGGGCGCTGCGCTTCGCGCTGGCCGCGATCAAGGCCCAGCCGCTGAGCTACGCGCACGCCGTCGCCGACGACCTGACCACGATCTTCACCTCGAAGGACGTGTTCCTGTTCCCGGGCCGGCAGCCGGTGCTGCAGGGCCTCGGCCCGTTCAACAAGCGGTACGCGCTGGCCGCGGTCCAGGCCTACGCCGGCAGCACCAAGGGGATCGGGCCGTACCTGGGCCGTCACTTCGGCGTCCGGCTGCACCAGCCGTTCGCCCACTGGGTCCGCATCTACCAGACGTACGTGTTCATGCCCGGGCCGCTGTTCGCGCTGCTCGTCGCGGCCGGCCTGGCCGGCCTGCTGATACCGCGCCGCCGGACCGGAGCGGGCGTGCTGCTGTGGATCTCCGCCGCGGTGATAGTGGTGCTGCCGATCGCCGAGCACGAGTACACCTACCGGTACGTGATCCCCGCCCTGCCGCTGCTCTGCATGACGCTGGCGCTGGCGCTCCGCACGAAGCCCGGGCCGGGCGACGCAGCGGCCCTGGCCGGTGCGGGCGCTGACCGAGAGACGGACGCCACCATGCCGGTGCCGGTCCTGGACGGCGGGCCGGGTGACACGGACCTGTTCACGCCGCGGGCGGACCTGCCCAAGCGGACGCCGCGTACGTCGCACACCGGGCCGCTGCCGGCGGTCCACAACACCGGCCCGATCCCGGCGATCGGCTACGAGGACGAGTTCGACGGCCGGGCCCCGGACGACACCTCACCGCAGGGCATCGCGCCGGGCCAGGGCGGCTAGCCCGGCCCGCGGGACCGGCCCCGCTTAGCGGCTCAGCTGACCGGGATCGTCCTGGTCCGCGGGCCGGCCCGCAGCACCTGGGACGGCAGGCGGCGGCCGATGATCCGCTCCGCGTCGGCCGCGGCGTCGATCATCGCGGCCAGGTCGATGCCGGTGGCCACGCCCATGTCCTCGACCATGTGGACGAGTTCCTCGGTGGCGATGTTGCCGGTCGCCCCGGGCGCGTACGGGCAGCCGCCGAGCCCGCCGACCGAGGCGTCGAAGTCGGCCACGCCGAACTCGAGCGCGGTCAGCACGTTGGCCAGGCCGGTGCCCCGGGTGTTGTGGAAATGCAGGTTCAGCGGCACGCCGGGGTGCGCCGAGCGGAACTCGCCGACGAGCTCACGGACCCGGCACGGGGTGGCCATGCCGGTGGTGTCGCCGAACGAGATGCTGTCCGCGCCGTCGTCCACCGCCCGGCTGGCGACCCGCACCACCCGGCTGACCGGCACGTCCCCCTCGTACGGGCAGCCCCACGCGGTGGACACCACGACCTGGCAGCTGGCCCCGCGCTGATGCGCGGTCTCGATGATCACCGCGATGTCGTCGAGCGATTCGGCGGTGCCCCGGCGGACGTTGGCCCGGTTGTGCGTGTCCGAGGCGGACACCACGGCCTCGAGCTCGGTGAGCCCGCTGTCCAGCGCGCGGATCGCGCCGCGCAGGTTGGGCACCAGCGCGGAGTACCGCACCGACGGCGCCCGGGTGATGCCCTGCCACACCTCGCTGGCGTCGGCCATCTGCGGGATCGCCTCGGGCCGGACGAACGAGACGGCCTCGATCCTGGCCACCCCGGTGCCGGACAGCCGGTCGATCAGCTCGATCTTGGCCTCGGTCGGCACCGGGTCCTCGTTCTGCAGCCCGTCCCTGGGCCCGACCTCGCGTACCGAGATCTTCGCTGGCAGGTCACTCACCGCGGTGCCTCTCCTCCTGGTGTCCGGCAGCCGGCCAGGGCCGCGCCATCCCGGGGCCTACCGCCCCGGCCAGGCGGGATCCCGCTTCTGGGTAAACGCTGCGATGCCCTCTCTTCTATCCCCGGAGAAGACCGCGGTCCGCCAGGCCGCGTCCTCGATGTCCAGCCCGGCCGCCAGCGACACCCCGGAGCCGTTGCGCAGCGCCTGCTTGGCGGCCCGCACCGCGACCGGGGAATTGCCCGCCAGGACCGCGGCCAGCTCGAGCGCGGCGGCCGCCGCGGTGCCGGCCGGCACCACCCGGTCGGCCAGCCCGATCTGCCCGGCCTCGCCGGCGCGTACCTGCCGGCCGGTGAGGACCAGGTCCGCGGCCCGGCCCGGGCCGAGCCTGCGCAGCGCGAGCTGGGTGCCGCCGCCGCCGGGGACCAGGCCCACGGTGACCTCCGGCAGCCCGAACACCGCCGTCTCGTCCGCGACGATCAGGTCGCAGGACAGCGCAAGCTCGCAGCCGCCGCCCAGGGCGTACCCGTGCACGGCGGCGACCACCGGCTGGGGCAGGTTCAGCACGCCGCCGAACGCGGCCCGGAACACCGGCCGCTGGGCCATGAAGTCGCTGTCGCTCATCGCCGCGCGTTCCTTCAGGTCCGCGCCGACGCAGAAGGCCCGGTCCCCGGACGCGCTCAGCACCACGGCCCGGACCTGCGGGTCCGCGGCTATCCCGGCGCAGATCAGGGTCAGCTGCGCGGCCATGGCCGTGCTCAGCGCGTTCATCGCGGCGGGCCGGTCCAGCACGATCTCCGCGATGACGGCCTCGCCGCCCCGCGCCGGGCCGCGATGCCGCCGGACGGTTACCTGGTCTGCGGTGGGTGCGCTCATGAGCGCAGGCTACCGGCCGGTCAGCCCTGTTCCCTGGCCAGCCTGGACTGCTCGTCTTCGACGAGCTGGAACAGGACCGACTGGACCCGCTGGACGTGCGGGATCTCGTTCAGCACGAGCTGGCCGTGCTCGCCCGCGGACTCGACGATGAGCTTCCCGCAGCCGAGCAGCCGGTCGATCAGCCCGTGCTGGAAGGACACGTCGCTGATCCGGATCAACGGGAAGTCCCGGCCGGACCGGGACACGATCCCGCTGCGCAGCCGCAGCCGCCGGGTGGTCAGCTCGTAGCTGGTGGTCCGCCAGCGCAGGATCGGCACGGCGAAGAAGACGATGCTCAGCAGCAGCGCGATCGCGCCGATGATGATCCGGACCACCGGCGGGTCGGCCTTGGCGGGCAGCACGATCAGCAGGGCCAGCGCGGCCGCGAGCGTGACGATCAGGATGAAGAACGGCCGCAGCAGCGTCTTCCAGTGCGGATGCAGCTGCAGGACGAAATCCTCGCCCTCGGTCAGGGAACTGTCACCGGCCATGGGGACATCGTGGCATGACCCGGGCACCCCGCGCGCCCGCCGCGGCGGGGACTGCCCCAGGGCCTGTCTCGAGGCCCTAGCGGACGTGCACGACGTCGCCGGCGCTGACCGGGACCGGCCCGGACGCGGCTTCGACCACCAGCCGGCCGGTCGCGTCGACGTCCCCGGCCCGCCCGGTGATCAGCTTCCCGCCGGGCATCGAGACCCGCACCTGCTGCCCGACGGTGGCCGACAGCCGCAGGTACTCCGCCCGCAGCCCGGCCGGGTCGCCAGCGCCGGAAGCCGCCGCGGCCACCCATCGCCGGTACCAGGTCTCGAGCTCGCCGAGCACGGCGACCAGCAGCTGCTCGCGGTCCGGCGTGGCGCCGGCCAGCACGACCGACGTGGCGTGCGGCACCGGCAGCTCCTCGCGGCGGGTGGTGACGTTGATCCCGGTGCCGAGCACGATCGCGTCACCGGCCTGCTCGGCCAGGATGCCGGCGATCTTGGCCCCGCCGACCAGCACGTCGTTGGGCCACTTCAGCCGGGCGTCCAGGCCGGACTGGGCACGCAGCCCGGCCGCCACGGCCACCCCGGCCAGCAGCGGGATCCAGCCGCGGGCCACGGCGGGAACCCCGTCCGGCCGGAGCAGCACGGAGAAGCTCAGCGCGGCCCGGGGCGGGCAGGTCCAGCGGCGGTCCAGCCGCCCGCGGCCCGCGGTCTGCACCTCGGCGGCCAGCACCGTGCCCTCGGGCGCGCCGGCCCGGGCCGCGGCCAGCAGGTCGGAGTTGGTCGACCCGGTCTCGGTCCGTACGGTCACGTCCCGCCAGAGCCGGCCGGGCCCGGTCAGCGCCGCGGACAGCGCCGCCGCGGACAGCGGGACCCGGTCCGCCACGGCCGCAGGATCCGGGGTCGTCGTCATGATCCGCCCATTGTCCCGGACCCGGGCCGCGCTGCCCCGGCCGGGCCCCGCACAATCTTCGCTACCTAGGTAGACAGCGATAACTCTATCTAGGTAGAGTTAACTGGGAAAACCAGGCTGCGCCGGCCGGACGGCCCCAGAAGTTCCGCGTCAGCGCCGCCGGAGCCCGGCTGGGCCCGCCCGTCACGCGGTCCCAGCCGGGCCGCCTTTCGCCGGCCGGCCCCCCTAGTCTGCCCGGGCCGGGCGCAGGGACAGCTCGCGCAGGCCGGCCAGCACGCCGCCCACCGCGGCCGCGGCCGCCAGGGCCACGATCGTGACCGTTCCGGCGTGCGCGGACACCAGCCGGAACGCGCCCAGCGACGGGACGGCGGGCAGCGCCCCGGCCAGGTTCAGGTACAGCGTGCCGAACGTGGCCACGCCGACCACCAGGCCGAGCTGGTTGACGGTGACGATAACCCCGGTCGCGTCCGCCGCGTCGGCCACCGGGATCCGCATCAGCACGCCGGTCATCAGCGGGCTGAACGCGGCCGCCATGCCCGCCCCGATCACGGCCATCACCAGGTACAGCCAGGCCCCGCCGCGGCCGCCGCCGTGCAGCAGCGCGGCCACGCCGAGCAGGCCGGCCGCGGCGACGGTGAAGCCGGCCACGATCAGGCCCGGGCGCAGCCGCGCGGGCAGCCGCTGCCAGTTCAGGCTGACCAGCCCGAAGGCGGCCGCGGCCGGGGCGAAGGTCAGGCCGGCGTGCAGCGCCGACTCGCCAAGACCGCTCTGCAGCTGCAGGGCGATCGCGAAGAAGAACCCGCCGAACAGCGTCATGTTGATGAACAGCGCGGCGATCCCGGGCGCCACGCCGGGCAGCCGCAGCAGCCGCCCGGGCACGATCGGCGCCCCGCCGCGGCCGCTGAGCCGCCGCTCGGCCAGCACGAACCCGGCGACCAGGACCGCGCTGGCGGCCATGCTGGCCCAGCCCCAGGCCGGCCAGTGCTCCGGCTGCCCCAGCACCAGCGGCACGACCAGGGCCAGGACCGCCAGCGAGAGCAGCCCCAGGCCGGCCGGGTCCAGGCCGCGGCCCGGGTCCCGGGTCCCGGCCGGCAGCAGCCGCGCGCCCGCGGCCAGCACCAGCAGGCCGACCGGCACGTTCACCAGGAAGATCGGCCGCCAGGTGGAGTGCAGCAGGTCCGCGCTGATCAGCAGGCCGCCCACGATCTGGCCGAGGACCACGCCGCCGGCCAGCGTCGCGGAGTAGGCGCGCATCGCCCGGGCCCGGGCCGCCCCGGTGAACGTGCGCTGGATCAGGCTCAGCACCTGCGGGATCATCACCGCGGCGGCGGCGCCCTGGACGAACCGCAGTGCGATCAGCGGCCCGGTGGCCGGGGCCAGCCCGCAGCCGAGCGAGGCCAGGGTGAACCCGGCGACCCCGGTGAGGAACACCCGGCGGTGGCCGTAGAGGTCGCCGAGCCGCGCGCCGGTCACCATCAGCACCGCGTAGGAAATCACGTAGCCGGCCACGATCAGCTGCAG
>DASVBE010000301.1:0-3583 GCA_036375995.1 Streptosporangiaceae bacterium
TCCCGCGGCCGGCCGTTACCGGGCGCGAAGCAGTGCCATGGCCCAGGTCGTAGACCCGGACAGGGCGGGCGCCGGAGAATGCGGGCATGACCGCCGGGAGTGAGGGCTGGCTTGACCGGCCAGGGGCCAGGCTGCGTTACCAGACCGCCGGGCCCGCGGACGGGCCCGCCCTGGTGCTGCTGCACGGTTTCGGGCTCGACCGCCGGATGTGGGCGCCGCAGGCCGGGCTGGCCGGGCGGTTCTTCCTGGTGACGTACGACCTGCGGGGGTTCGGCGCCAGCGCGCCGATGGACCCGGGCGTGCCGTACACGCACGCGGACGATCTGTTCGCGCTGCTTGATCATCTGGGGGCGGGCGCGGTGGCGCTGGCCGGCCTGTCGTTCGGCGGGCTGGTGGCGCTGCAGGCGGCGGCGCAGTCCCCGGACCGGGTGCGGGCGCTGGTCCTGATGGATGCGCTGCTGCCCGGCGTGCGGTGGGACCCCGAGTGCCGGGCCGGGTTCGCCGAGGTCGACCGCCAGGTGAGCGCGGGCGGGGTCACCGCCGGGCAGCAGGCGTGGCTGCACCATCCGCTGTTCGCGGGGGTACGGCGCGACCCGGGCCTGGCCGCCCAGCTGGCCGTCATGGTCAGCGATTACCCGGGCCAGCACTGGCTCGGCCAGGACCCGGAGACCGCGGGCCCGCGGCCGGCCGAGGTGCTCGGCAGGCTCACGATGCCGGCCCTGGTGGTGGCCGGCGAGCAGGACATGCCCTGCTTCCTGGAGATGACCGGGATCCTGGCCGGGGGCATCCCGGGCGCGGAGCACACGCTGATCCCCGGAGCCGGGCACATGGTGAACATGGAGCGGCCCGCTGAGGTCAACGCGCTGCTGACCAGCTTCCTGGCGAAGGCCGCTCACGGCGGGGACGACGGGGGCTGACCTGGCCGGGCGCTGGCAGGCCAGGCCGGGGCGCTAGTCGTCGGTCTGATCGTCGATCTCGGCCTCGGCCGCGTGGGCCTTGACGGAGGCGATGCCGTTGAGCGCGGCCTGCTTGCGCTCGTAGGTCTCGCTGGTGGCGATGATCTGGCCGTTCGCCGCATGCAGGTTGAAGTGGTACTTGCCGCTAGCGCCCTTTTTGAGGACGAACTTGCCGGCCATGCAACCCCCCTGGATGGACATCGTGTACAGCCGCATCCTGGCATCTGGTACCGGCCGGCGCCAGCCCACCGGGCCGGGTGGCCCGGCCCGGTGGACTGGCAGAAAAGGGCAGGTCAGCCTGGCAGCCACAGGTGCAGGCCGGCCGGCATGGGAGCGGTGACCGGGGTCGTGCCGCGGAATATGCCGTTGACGTACTCCGACACGTTGTGCGGGAACTTGCCCTCGGCGGAGTGCTGCGCGGTGAGCCGCAGCACCGTGGCCGGCGCCACGCCGGGGTGCTTGGCGCACAGGGCAGCGAGGGACAGCTGGCCCTGGGTGACGTGCAGGACCGGCTTGGGCGCGGGCGGCGGCGGCGGGGGCGGCGGCTGGTGCTTGCCGATGGCCTTGCCCATCGCGTCCTTGGTCGGCCAGTTGGCCACGTCCCGGTCGATCCGCCCGCCGGTCACGTACTGGTGGATGGCCCAGGTGTGCCACGGCAGCGGCACCCGGGGCTGGCCCCTGGGGCTGGAGGGGTCGGCGATCCACAGCGGGTAGTGGCCCAGGCCCGCGCAGTTCCCGGCGCCGGCGAAGCTCAGGAACGTGTAGATGACGGGGGTCCGGTTGAGCTGCTTGGCCAGCGCCTCCATCACCTGCACCGCCCACGCGCTGACCTGGGCCGGGTTCCGGCCGTCGGTGACCTCGAGATCCAGCGCGACGCCGTCGTTGTCGGCCAGGCCGAGCCGGCGGAGTTCGCTGGTGAACAGCGACACGGTGTCCGTGGCGGAGGTTCCCGGGTGGCCGAAGAAGTACCCGATCCGCAGCCGGCCGGCGGTCTTCAGCGCGGCCCAGTCCGCCGCCGCGGTGGGGTTCACGTACCGGTTGCCGTTGGTCTGCAGCTCGGTGATCTTGACCGCGGCCCAGTCGATCGCGCCCGCGATGGGCTGCCACTGGGACGGGAGGCCCTGGAAACTGGCGACATCGACGCCAGGAAGTGTCATCGCTGAGGTCCTTTCGTTGCCTGCCGCCGCGCAGACCAGCGCACGCGGGGGCGGATACGACCGGCGGGGCTTTCCGGCTCATACATACCGGCCCGGGGCACGGCCCGGGCGTATCTTTCCGGCATTTCGCGGGGAATTGGCCCTCGGAGGCACGGCTATCCGGGCAGAAACGCCTGATCGCTACGAAACGGCCCGGCCGGCGGCCAGCGGGCGGACCGGCCGGGCGCCGTTCCTGGCGCCAGGCCGGGGGCCAGATCAGACCGGTTTTGGGCAGCGAATGGTCTGGTGACTGAGCAGCGGACGGCCCGACCGTAACCGGTATGAACGCACCGAACCGGGCCGTGGTCGTCGGGGCCAGCATCAGCGGGCTGCTGACGGCGCGGGTGCTGAGCGACGTCTACGACCAGGTCACGCTTATCGACCGGGACGTCCTGCCGGCCAGCCCCCTCATCCGCCGCGGTGTGCCGCAGGGGCGGCACGCGCACAGCTTGCTGGCGGCCGGGTGCGCCGCCGTCGAGGATCTGCTGCCCGGCTTCACCGGCGACGCGGTCCAGGCCGGGGCGCTGAGCGTTGACCTCCAGCAGGACCTGCACTGGTACTGCGAGGGCCACCGGCTCTGCCCGGCGCCGTCGGGGCTGCCCGGTCTGGTGGCCAGCCGCCCGCTGATCGAGGAGGTGATCAGGACCCAGGTGGCCGCGCGGCCCGGGGTGCAGATCGTGGCCGGCTGCGACGCGGTGGGCCTGGCGTCGGCCGGGCGCGGCCAGCGGGTCACCGGGGTGACGATCATGCCCCGGCGGGACGGCGCAGCCTCCTCGGTGCTGCCCGCGGACCTGGTAGTGGACGCCACCGGGCGCAGCTCGCGGGCCCCGCTGTGGATGGCCGAGCTTGGCTATCACGGGCCGGCCGAGGAGCAGTGCGGGCTCGGCGCCTCCTTTGCGAGCCGGCTCTACCGGCGGGAACCGGGCGCGCTCGGCGGCCGGGCGGGCAGCATGGTGATCGCCGGGCCGGGCTCGCCGGGCTCGCCGGGTTCGCCGTTCGGGGCGATGCTGCTGGCCCAGGAGGGCGGCACGTTCGTGCTCACCATGGTCAGCCTGGGCGGCGCCGAGCCGCCGGCGGACGATGCGGGCCTTCTTGCCTTCAGCCGGCGGCTGCCTGGCCCGGACGTCGCCGAGGTGATCAGCACCGCCGCCCGGCTCAGCAAGATCGTGCGGCTGCGCTACCCGCGCGGCATCTGGCGGCGGTACGACCAGCTGACCCGGTTCCCGGCCGGCTTCCTGGTGACCGGTGACGCGCTCTGCTCGCTCAGCCCGGTGCACGCCCAGGGCATGTCGGTCGCCGCGCTGGAGGCCAGCCTGCTGCGGCAGCTGCTGGCCGAGGGCCCTCAGCAGCTGGCGCCGCGGTTCTTCACGGCCGCGGCCGGGCTGCTGAGGGTGCCGTGGGCGATTACCCGCGGCCCGGTCCAGGCGTGCG
>DASVBE010000311.1:0-79212 GCA_036375995.1 Streptosporangiaceae bacterium
CCGATCCGTCCAGCATCAAGTGAAGCCAGGCACTCAGGTCGCCTCAGGCCGCCTCGGCACTCAGGTCGCTGAGCCTGGGCTGTCCGGAGAGACTGCTTTGACCCGCCGACGAGTGAGTGCCACACCGGCCAGCACCAGGGCAAAGCCCGTGCGGACGATCAGGGTGACGGATTCGCCAAGCACCAGGACACCGAGCACGATCGCGACGACCGGCAGCAAGTAGGTGACGGTGGAGGCGATGGTCGCGCCTTCGCTGGTGATGATCTGGTAGTTCAGCACGTAGGCGATGCCAGTCCCGAGTCCGGCCGAATGGACGCCGCGCGAGTTGCGGCACAGCTTCGTCTCACTGCTGTCTGACACTGAGGTCCCGATTGAGCACATCTCCCGGCTGGTCGGCCACAGCGGCACGACGACTACTGAGACGATCTACCGGAAGCAGATCCGGCCGGTCATCGTCCAGGGCGCCGACGTCATGGACCGGATCTTCCCGCAGGAACCCCGCGATGCGTAGTTACTCACTTAGGTACTCACCGCATGGAGAAGGCCATCCGCACTTGGTACGGATGGCCTCTGAGCTGGTCGGGGTGGCCGGATTTGAACCGGCGGCCTCTTCGTCCCGAACGAAGCGCGCTGCCAAGCTGCGCCACACCCCGATGACCGCTGCTGAAGTCTAGCGGATCCGGGGGACCAGTGTGAGCAGCGATGCCTCGGGCCGGCAGCAGAAGCGGACCGGAGCCCACGGCGAGGTGCCGAGACCGCCGGAGACGTGCAGCCACGCGGGTTCGCGGTCGCCGGACTCCTGCAGCTCACGGGCCTGGGGACTGGTAATGGCCGGGTGCCGGTGCAGGCCGCTGACCCGCTCGCGGTCAATGCCGCAATTCGTGACCAGGGCCCCGTAACCGGGCACGCACAGCTGGCCGCCGTGCGTGTGGCCGGCCAGCAGCAGATCGAAGCCATCCGCCGCGAAGCAGTCGAGCACCCGCGGCTCGGGGGTGTGCATGATGCCGAGCCGCAGCCCGGCGGCCGGGTCCGCGGGCCCGGCGATCTCGTCGTACCGGTCCTTGCCGAGGTGCGAGTCGTTCACGCCGGCCACCTCAGCCTCGAGATGCCCGGCCTTCAGCCGCGTCCGCCGGTTGTTCAGGTCGAGCCATCCGGCCGCGGACATCGCCGCGCCGAGCTCCCGCCACGGCAGGTCCGCCATCTCCGGCCGGTTGTCCTTGGCGCTGGTCCGCCACAGATACCGGGCCGGGTTCTTCGGGATCGGCGAGTACATGTCGTTGGACCCGTACACGAACACGCCAGGCCGGTCGAGCAGCGGCCCTAGTGAATCCAGAAACGGCTGTACGGCTCGCTGGTGCGCGATCGAGTCACCCGTGTTGACGACCAGGTCCGGGTCGAGAGCGTCGAGGGACCGGATCCAGGACATCAGCCGGTGCCGCCCGGGGGTCAGGTGCGCATCAGAGAGATGCAGCAGCCGCAGGGTGGGCGAGCCGGGGGGAAGCACGGGGACGTCGTAGCGGCGCAGCACGAACCAGTTGCGCTCGACGACGGCGGCGTACCCCGCCACGGCTGCCCCGGCAGCGACGGCGGTCCCGATCAGGCCTCTGAATCGCATCCCCACATGCTGCCACGGCCGGCCAGGTGACCGGACCGGAGCGCAGCGGGCCGGCCCCGGGCCGGTGTGCGGCAGGATGGGCCCCATGACGGCACTGAAAGCACAGCTGCGGGGCGACCTGACCGCCGCGATGAAAGCCAGGGACGCGGTCCGGACCAGGACCCTGCGGATGGCGCTGACGTCGCTGGCCAACGAGGAGGTCGCCGGCCAGGCGCCGCGTGAGCTGAGCGACGACGAGGTGCTGCGGGTGCTCACCCGGGAAGCCAAGCGGCGCCGGGAGGCCGCCGAGGCGTTCGAGTCCGCCGGACGGGCCGAGCAGGCCGCGGCGGAGCGGGCCGAGGGCGAGGTGCTGGCTGCCTACCTGCCGGTCCCGCTGACCGACGACGAGCTGGCCGCGCTGGTCAGCGAGGCGGTGGCGGAGACCGGCGCGGCCGGGATGGCGGCCATGGGCCAGGTCATGAAGACCGTCACCCCACGGGTAGCCGGCCGCGCGGAGGGCGGCCGGGTCGCCGCGGCGGTGCGGAAAGCCCTGTCTGGCTGACCTGATCAGGCCTGAGGCACGGCGTGGCCGTTGACGCCGCCACCCCCGCCGTTGCCCGGGCCGCCGCCGTTACCGCCGCCGCCGTTGCCCGGGCCGGTGCCGACACCGTTGCCGTTGCCGTTGCCGTTGCCTTTGCCCGGGCCGCCGCCACCGCCGTGGCCGTGACCGCCGCCCTTCTTCTTCGGCGGCTTGGGCGAGTTCACGCCGTCGCCCATGGAGTAGTACGGGCTGTCCCCGGGCACCGGAACGAACTGGGCAATGGTCTTGCCCAGGTTCGCGTGCTGGAAGGTGAACTGCCAGATCATGCCGGAGTTCATGCCGAACATCTCGCCGGCGCAGAAGAACGAGCCACTGGCCAGCCGGTAGCAGGAGTCCGGGCCCTGCATCGACCGGGTCCGCGGCGGATAGAACATCACCACGTAGCCGGCCAGCCGCGGGGTGAACCCGCCGAACGCGGCGAAGTCGAAGTCGTTCGCGGTGCCGGTCTTGCCGGCCTGCGGCGGGACAACGCCGTTCTGGGTGAACTGGTCGCCGGCCGCGGTGCCCGGGGACACCAGCACGCCCTGCAGCACGTGGATCGCCGCGTCGGCGACCTGCGTGGACAGCACCCGGTGGCAGTCCGCCGACTTGACCGGCAGATGGTCGCCGGTCCGGTCGACGATCCGCTGGATCGCGATCGGCTCGCAGTACACGCCCCGGGCGGCGACCGTGGCGTAAGCCGCAGCCATCGTCATCGGCGACACGTTCACCGAGCCGAGCGTGAACGACGGGATGTCATCCGCCGGGTACTGGTAGTTCGGGCTGCCCACCTTGCCCACGCCCTCGGTCAGCGAGGTGCCGTTCGCGCGGTGCACGCCCAGGCTCTGCGCGGTCTTCACCACGTTGCACAGCCCGACCTTCTGCTCCAGGTGGGCGTAGAACACGTTGATGGACTGCGTGGTGCCGTTGTAGAGGGTGAACGCCTCGGGCTTACTCGGCCCCTCGGAGTTGTTCACCACGTACGGCGTGGCGATCGGGTTCCCCTGGCAGTTGGTGTAGCCAGTGATCGACTCCGGTGAGGAGACCTTCATGTTGAAGCCGAACGGCACGCCCTGCTTCAGCGCGGTCAGCAGCGTGAACAGCTTGGACGAGGAGCCGGTCTGCACGCCCTGCCCGCCGTTGAACCTGGTGTCCACCGCGTAGTCGACGTTGGTCTGGCCGGGCCCGGTGCCGTACGGCCGGTCCAGGGCGATGGCCCTGACCCGGCCGGTGCCGGGCTGGATGAGCACCTCGGTGGCCGCGTTGCCGCCCGGGTTGAAGCGGCTCGGCGGCGCCGGCAGCATGTAGTTCACCGCGTGCTGGGCGGCGCGCTGGTCGACCGGGTCCAGGGTGGTGTAGATCTTCAGCCCGCCGGTCTGGTTCATCGCCTGGTAGGCCTCGTGGTAAGCGGGGTCCTGGCGCATCACCGAGAGCACGTAGTCGCAGAAGAACGCGGCCTTGGCCAGCTTGGTGGACCGGGCGCTGCAGCCCTCCTGCAGCTGGTTGGTGGAGGCGTGCAGGCCGAGCGGTGTGGCCATGGCCGCCTGGGCCTGCGCCTTGGTGATGTCGTGCAGCTGCAGCATCCGCTGGAGCACGACGTTGCGCCGGGCCCTGGCGAAGCCCGGGTGCGCCAGCGGGTTGTACAGGGAAGGGTTCTCTACGATGCCAGCCAGCAGCGCGGCCTGGGGCAGCGTGAGCTTCTTGGCCGAGGTATGGAAGTAGCGCTGCGCGGCGATCTGCACGCCGTAGGCCTGGTTGTTGAAGTAGGCCACGCTCAGGTACGCGGCGAGCAGCTGGTTCTTGGTCAGCTCGTGCTCGACGTTGATGGCCATCCGCAGCTCGCGGAGCTTGCGGGCGGGGGTCTCGGAGATCGCCGCGGCCCGCCCCGCCGCGTTCTGCGCGGTCAGCACCAGGGCGTTCTTCACGTACTGCTGGGCCAGCGTGGACCCGCCCTGCACGGCCTTGTGCTCGAGGTTGTTGATCAGCGCCCGGATCGTGCCCTTGGCGTCGATCGCGCCGTGCTGGTAGAACCGGGCGTCCTCGATCGCGATGATCGCCTTGCGCATCGGCACCGAGATCTGGTCGTAGGTCACCGGGACGCGGTCGATGCCGTTCGGGTAGTAGTACGTGATCAGGTGGCCCTTGCGGTCGTAGATCTCCGACCGGACCGGCAGCAGGCCCAGCTTCGGCACCGGCAGGTGGTCGAACTTGCTGATCGCTGTCTTAGTCAGGACACCGATCCCGGCCACCGTGGGGACCGCGATCGCGGCGAACAGCAGGCCCGCGGCAACCGCCATGGTGATTAGCCGGGCTACTGTCGTCGCCCTGGCGCGGCGCAGTGAGTTCAGCACGGGTTCAGGGTACGCTGGCGCCGCCGCGGCCTGGTCCAGCTCGGAGAAACCGCAGCTAGCGGGCGTGCTGGTGATCCCCAAACCGGCCGAAGGCCGGACCTGGCGGCGCAGCTCACAGGCGCGGGTAACTAGTAGCAGCGCTGCATATAGTCCATGCGGACTATCTGTGAAATGAGCCCGACAGGGACTAGCGCTCCGGCCTGGACTTCCGTAAGTTACGTTTTCGCAACCTTCAAGCGGAGCCAGGCACCCCCCCAAAGCCGGCTCTCCCCGCCAGTGAACGCCATCCGGCGTGACGACCCCCTGCGGGCGTGACGATCAGGAGGAGTTGGGCTACATGTGGATCACGGACTGGACCGCCCGCGCCGCGTGCAAAGGCACGGACCCTGACGAGCTTTTCGTCCAGGGGGCGGCGCAGAACCGGGCCAAGCTGATCTGCCGCGGCTGCCCCGTCCGCACCGAGTGCCTCGCGGACGCGTTGGACAACCGCATTGAGTTCGGTGTGTGGGGTGGGATGACTGAGCGGGAGCGCAGGGCGCTGCTCCGCCGCCGCCCGGACGTTGACTCCTGGCGGGAGCTGCTGGAGACCGCCCGTAACAAGTACGAGCGCAGCGGCGACGAACTGGTCGCCAGCTGACGCTGAGCCGCTGAGCCGCAGCCCCCGCGAGCTGACCCGCAGCCCCTCCCGCAGCGCCCCGGCCGGGCCGGTCAGGCCCGCAGGAAACTCTCGCCGATCGCCGCGAGCCCATCCAGGTCGTGCACGTCTTCCGGCTGCGCCGGGATCCGCACGACCGGGATGTCCGGATGGGCCGCGGTGAAATGCTCGGCCAGCCGCCGCTCCGAGGCCGCCAGCTCCATCCGCCCGGCGTGCAGCCGCAGCGCGGCCACGGCCAGCGCGTGCCCGCCCGCGCCGTCCTGCGCCCCGTCGTCGGCGGCCTGCAGGGTCTCCGCGGCGGCCAGGCTGCGCGCGGCGGACAGCCGGGCCGCGGGCAGCTCGTGCACCCGGTTCAGCACCAGCCCGGCCAGCGGCATCCCCTCGTCGGCCAGCCGCTCCACGAAGTACGAGGCCTCCCGCAGCGCGTCCGGCTCGGGCGCCGCGATCACCAGGAACGACGTGCCCGGGGCGCGCAGCAGCTGGTAGGTGTAGTCGGCCCGTTCCCGGAACCCGCCGAACATGGTGTCCAGCGCGGAGACAAAGGTCTGCACGTCGCGCAGCACCTGGGCGCCGAGGATCTTGGTCAGCACCCCGGTCACCATGCCGAACCCGGCGTTGAGCACCCGGAGGTAGGCCCGGCCGCCGACTTTGGCCGGCGCGGTCAGCAGCCGGAGCAGCTTCCCGTCGAGGAACCGGCTCAGCCGCTGCGGCGCGTCCAGGAAGTCCAGCGCGGACCGGCTGGGCGGGGTGTCCACCACGATCAGGTCCCACGTGTCGGACCGGCGCAGCTGGCCGAGCTTCTCCATCGCCATGTACTCCTGCGTGCCGGAGAAGCCCGAGGACAGCGACTGGTAGAAGGGGTTGGCCAGGATCTGCTCGGCCCGGTCCGGATCGGCGTGCTGCTCGACGATCTCGTCGAACGTCCGCTTCATGTCGAGCATCATCGCGTGCAGGCTGCCGCCGCCAGGACCGCTCGCGCCCGGAACCGGGCGGGGGGTGTTGTCCAGTGAGGTCAGGCCCATCGACTGGGCCAGCCGCCGGGCCGGGTCCACGGTCAGCACGACCACGTTCCGGCCGTGCTGCGCGGCGGCCCGCAGGCCGAGCGCCGCGGCCGTGGTGGTCTTGCCCACCCCGCCCGACCCGCAGCACACGATGATCCGCGTCCGCCGGTCGCGGAGCAGGCCGTCCACGTCCAGCGGCGGGGGTACGGCGGTCATCAGGCCGCTCCCTGCTCGCGCAGCGCGGCAGCCAGCCGGTAGAGCCCGGCCAGGTCCATGCCGTAGGGGATCAGCGGAAGGTCATACCGCGGCTGCCTGGCCCCGGCCAGCCGCCGCCGCTGCGCCTTCGCCGCGGTGACCGTCTGGGCCTGCGTGATCAGCTCGGTGGCCAGGTCCGCGGCCAGCCGGCCGTCGTCGTCGATCCCGGCGGCCTTCAGGCCGGCGGCGAGCTCGGCAGTGTCCACCGCGCCGTGCGCGGTCGCGCGCAGCTGGTCCGCGGGCAGGCTGAGCGGCGGCTGCACCATGTTGATGATGATGCCGCCGGGCTGCAGGCCAAGCCCGGTCAGCTCGGCCACCCCGTCCAGGGTCTCCTGCACCGGCATCTCCTCCAGCAGCGTGACGAAATGCACGGCGGTGGCGGGCGAGCTGATCACCTTCCGGACGGTTTCCGCGTGCGCGCGGATCGGGCCCACCCGGGCCAGCCCGGATATCTCGGCGGTGACGTTCAGGAACCGGCCGATCTGCCCGGTCGGCGGCGCGTCCATGACCACCGCGTCGTAGCGGTAGCCGCCGGCGTCCTTGCGCCGGGCGGCCTCGACCGCCTTGCCGGTCAGCAGTACGTCACGCACCCCGGGCGCGATCGTGGTGGCGAAGTCCACCACGCCCAGCCTGGTCAGCGCAGTGCCCGCGTGCCGCAGGTTGTAGAACATCTCCAGGTACTCGAGAAGCGCCGCCTCCGGGTCGGCGGCCAGTGCGTACACCTCGCCGCCGCCCGGCCGGGTCGTGGTGCCCGGCGCGACCGCCACCTTGCGCTCGCCGTAGGGCAGCGGCGGGCAGTCGAAGACCTGGGCGATGCCCTGGCGTCCCTCGACCTCGATCAGCAGCACCCGCCGCCCGCCGGTGGCCAGCGCCAGGGCGAGCGCCGCGGCCACCGTCGTCTTGCCCGTGCCGCCCTTGCCGGTGACGACGTGCAGCCGCACGCCCTCCCAGTCGGTGTCCCGCACCCTCACCTTTTCGAGGCTATCCGGGGCCCGGGACCGCTGCGGCGGCGGCAGGCGGCGTTTCCCCGCGGGCCGCCCGGGGCAATTCCCGCCGGGGCAGCTATTTCCGGCGCCCCGTCCGCCCGGGGCGCCGCGGCGCCCGGAAAAGTCACTAGGCTGATAGCAGAAATCGGGCATGAAGCCGGAAAGAGGTGCTGACGTTGGTCACAGCTCTCGTGGTGATCCTCGCGATCCTGGTGCTTGCGGGCCTGGTCGCCGCCGGCCGGTCGCTGCGGATCGTCCAGCAGTACGAACAGGGGATCGTGTTCCGGTTCGGCAAGGTACTGCCGGGCACCCGGGGACCGGGGCTGCACGTCATCCGGCCCATCGGGGACCGGATGCAGAAGATCAACATGCAGATCATCGCCATGGCGGTGCCCGCGCAGGACGGCATCACCAGGGATAACGTCACCGTCCGCGTCGACGCGGTGGTCTACTTCCGGGTCGTCGACCCGATCAAGGCCACGGTGAACGTGCAGAACTACATGTTCGCGGTGTCGCAGCAGGCGCAGACCTCGCTCCGGTCGATCATCGGCCAGTCCGAGATGGACCAGCTGCTGGCCGAGCGGGCCACGGTGAACAAGGAGCTCCGCCGGGTCATCGACGAGCCGACCGAGGGGCCGTGGGGGATCCGGGTCGAGCGGGTGGAGATCAAGGACGTCAGCCTGCCCGAGGGGATGAAGCGGTCGATGTCCCGGCAGGCCGAGGCCGAGCGGGAGCGCCGCGCCCGGATCATCACCGCGGACGGTGAGTACCAGGCCTCCAAGCGGCTGGCCGCGGCGGCCAACGTGATGGCCCGCGACCCGGCCGCGCTGCAGCTCCGGCTGCTGCAGACGGTGGTCGAGGTGGCCGCGGAGCGCAACAGCACGCTGGTCATGCCGATCCCGGTGGAGCTGCTGCGGTTCTTCGACAAGTTCTCTCCGCCCAGCACGGAACCCGGGCCCGGCCAGGAGTCCCTGGCCGACTACGGCGACGCCGAGGTCGCCGAGGCCGAGGCGGAAATCGCCGGCCGCGGCGAACCGCTGGAGATCCCCGAGGTGCCCCGCATCCCGGAGATCTCCGCAGAGCCGCCGGCCGCGACCGGCCACGTGGACCTGACCGACACCATGCCCGGCGTGGGCGAGCACCCGGAGGCCGCGGGAGCCGGATTCGCCCCGCTGGACGGCCCGCCGCAGGCCGCGTCGTTCGCTCCGCTGACGCAGGACGCGCCGCCGTTCGACGCCGGGCCCTACGCAGCCCCGGAGGTCACTCCCGACCCGCTGGCCGAGACCGCCACCATGGAGGCGGTGCCGGAGCCGCCCGCGACCGCGGAGCTGCCGGCCGTGCCCCCGGCCGCGGCCGGGACTGAGGAGATGCCCGCCGTGCCCGCGGACGGCGACCCGCCCGCGCCGCGCCCCCGGCGGCGCACCACGGCGCCGGGCAGCACCGCGAAGCGGCCCGCCACATCCTCCCGGCGGCGCAAGCCCGCCGACGGCTCTGGCGATTAGCAGCACGGGCAGATAAGCGCCCCCGGCGCTGCCCGGGGCCGCCCAGGCCGGCCCCGCTAGAGTCTGCTCATGCAGAAATGGGAGTACGCGACGGTGCCGTTGCTGGTGCACGCAACCAAGCAGATCCTGGACACCTGGGGGGAAGACGGCTGGGAGCTGGTCACCGTGATCCCCGGGCCGAGCGCGGAGCAGCTGGTCGCCTACCTGAAACGGCCGTCGGCATGAGCGCCCCCGGATCCCCCGAGGAGCGGCTGGCCGCGCTGGGCCTGTCCCTGCCGCCGGTCACCCCGCCCGCCGCGGCCTACGTGCCCGCGCTCCGGACAGGCAACTACATCTACGTCTCCGGCCAGCTTCCGATCGTGGACGGCAAGCTGCAGGGCACCGGCAAGGTCGGCGCCGGGGTCAGCCCGGAGGACGCCGCCCGGCTGGCCCGGCTGTGCGCGCTGAACGCGCTGGCCGCCGCCGCGGACGTGGCCGGCGGGCTGTCCCGGATCAAGCGGATCGTGAAGGTCCTCGGCTTCGTGGCCAGCGCGCCGGACTTCACCGGCCAGCCGCTGGTCGTCAACGGCGCCAGCGAGCTGCTCCAGGACGTGTTCGGCGAGAACGGCAAGCACGCCCGCAGCGCGGTCGGCGTGGCCGTGCTGCCGCTGGACACCCCGGTGGAGGTCGAGCTGATCGCGGAGGTGGACGGCTAGCCGTCCGCGCTAGCCATCCAGCACAGGCCGGCGGGCCGCGGAACCGGAGGGTCAAGAGGTGGCAGCGGGCGAGGAGGACCAGGCGGCCCCGTTCCTGCGGGAGCTGGCCGGGCACGCCAAAGAGGTGATCGAGGGCCGGGCCGAGCCGGCCGTGCCCAGGGATGCGGCCACCGTGATGCTGGTGCGTCCCGCGGGCGGGGCCGGCCAGCCCGGCGGCGGCTTCGAGGTCTACATGCTCAAGCGGCAGTCCTCGATGAAGTTCGCGCCCGGGGCCTACGTCTTCCCTGGCGGCTCGGTCGACCCCCGGGACGCCGAGGCGGACCTGGCCTGGACCGGCCCGGACGCGGCCGAGTGGGGCCGCCTGCTGGGCGCGCCGCCGGGCCTGGCCCGGGCCCTGGTCTGCGCCGCGGTCAGGGAGACGTTCGAGGAATCGGGGGTGCTGCTGGCCGGGCCCTCCCCGGACGAGGTCGTCGCGGACACTACGGCGGAGGACTGGGAGGCCGACCGGCACGCGCTGCTCGACCGGTCCCAGTCGCTGGCCGGCCTGCTCACCCGGCGCGGCCTGATGCTGCGCAGCGACCTGCTCCGGCCGTGGTCCCGGTGGATCACCCCGGAGCTCGAGCGGCGCCGCTACGACACCCGGTTCTTCGCCGCGGCGCTGCCGCCCGGCCAGCGGACCAGGGACGTGGGCGGCGAGGCCGCCGGGGTGGCCTGGGTCCGGCCCGCCGACGCGATCGCCGCGGGCCAGCGCCGGGAGATCTTCCTGATGCTGCCGACCCGGATCACGCTGGGCGAACTGGACTCGTGCGGCACGGTGGGCGGGGTGCTGGCCGCCCGCCGCCAGATCACCCCGATGCGGCCCGAGGTCACGCTCACCAGCGAGGGACCCAAGCTGCACCTGAACGGTGAGGAGCAGCCGATATGACCAGCCCGCCCGGTCCTGACCCCCGCATCGACGGGTCCGGCACCGGCCGGGCCCGCTGCGTCCTGGCGCCCAACCCGTCCCCGATGACCCTGGACGGCACCAACACCTGGCTGATCGCCGAGCCCGGCTCGGCTACCGCGATCGTGGTCGACCCCGGCCCGGACGACGAGGGGCATCTGCGCCGGGTGCACCACGCCGCGACCGCCGCGGGCCAGCGGATCAGCCAGATCGTGCTGACCCACGGGCACCTGGACCATTCCGAGGGGGCACGGCGGCTGGCCGAGCTGGCCGGCGCCCCGGTGCTGGCCCTGGACCCGGCCCAGCGGCTGGGCGACGGCGGCCTGGCCCCCGGCGACGTGCTCACCGCGGCCGGCTGCGAGGTACGGGTGATCGGCACGCCCGGGCACACCGCCGACTCGGCCTGCCTGCTGATCGAGGCCGACCAGGCGGTGCTGACCGGCGATACCGTGCTGGGCCGCGGCACCACGGTGATCGCCGACGACGGCCGGCTCGGCCCGTACCTGGACTCGCTGCGGCGGCTGCGGGCGCTGGCCGGCGAGCAGGACCTGCGCGTGCTGCTGCCCGGGCACGGCCCGCTGCTCGCCGACCCGGCCGGCATCCTGGACTACTACCTGGCGCACCGGGCCGAGCGGCTGGCCGAGGTGCGGGCCGCGCTGGCGGCCGGGGACCGGACCCCGGCGGAGATCGTCGAGCGGGTGTACGCGGACGTGCACCGGGCGCTCTGGCCCGCCGCGGAGATGTCGGTCCGGGCCCAGCTCGGCTACCTGGCCGAGCGCGGCGAGATACCGGGAGACACGCAGGCCTAGCGGGACCGCTTGCGGAGCCGTTCCGGCTCGAGCAGCAGCACCGACTTGGCGGACAGCTGGAGCCAGCCGCGGGCGGCGAAGTCGGCCAGCGCCTTGTTCACGGTTTCCCTGGACGCGCCGACCAGCTGGGCCAGCTCCTCCTGAGTGAGGTCGTGGTGCACCTGGAGGCCCTGGTCCTGCGGCTCGCCGAACCGGTCCGCGAGGTCCAGCAGGGCCTTGGCGACCCGGCCGGGCACGTCGGTGAAGACCAGGTCGGCGGTCACGTCGTTGGCCCGCCGCAGCCGCTGGGCCAGCGCCTGGAGCAGGTGCAGGGCCACGTCCGGGCGGCCGGTCAGCCACTGCCGCAGGAAATCGTGGTCGAGCGAGCCGAGCCGGGTGTCGGTCACCGCCACCGCGCTCGAGGTGCGCGGCCGCGGGTCGAACATGGACAGCTCGCCGAACATCTCGCCGGGCCCGAGTACCTGCAGCAGGTTCTCCCGGCCATCCGCGGCCGCCCGGGTCAGCTTCACCTTGCCGTCGATGATCACGTAAAGCTCGTGGCCCGAGACCCCCTCGGCGAACAGCACCTCGCCGCGCGCGATATCCACCGTCGCCATGCCGGCCTGGAGCGCCGCCGCGTCGGCCGGATCCAGCGCCTCGAACAGCGGGGACCGCCGCAGCACGTCAAAAGCGTGGTCCACGGTTGCCTCCTCGCCTGCTTTCCTGCACCCAGTGTCGCTCATCACCGGGCGGCGCGCATGCCCTGCGGCCTGCACCGCAGCACGGCCGGCCGCGGCGGGCGGCCGGCTAGCCCGCCGCGGCCAGCCGGTCCCGGCACGCCCGGATCTCGACTTCGGCCGCGGCCTTGCCGACCCAGGTGGCGGCCTCGACCTCCTTGCCGGGCTCCAGCGCCTTGTACACCTCGAAGAAGTGCTGTATCTCCAGCAGGTCGAAGTCCGATACGTCGCTGATGTCGGTCAGATGGGCCATCCGCGGGTCGGTGGACGCGACACACAGCACCTTGTCGTCCGCGCCCTTCTCGTCCCGCATCCGGAACATGCCGATCGCCCGGCAGTGGATCAGGCAGCCGGGGAACGTCGGCTCCTCCAGGATCACCAGCGCGTCCAGCGGGTCTCCGTCATCGGCTAGCGTGTCCTCGACAAACCCGTAGTCGGCTGGGTAGCGGGTCGACGTGAACAGCATCCGGTCCAGCCGGATACGCCCGGTCTCATGATCCATCTCGTACTTGTTCCGCGTCCCCTTCGGGATCTCAATGACGACATCGAACTCCACGCTGCGCTCCCTGGCCGGTCGGGAATGGGGCCGGTGATCAGCATCTCGCGAACGGCGGACGGGTGACGAGCCGGCTCGGCCGGGTGGCCCTGGTGTGCCTGGCCCTGCTGATTGTGTTCACGCTGGCGGCCGGCGCCGCGGTGGCCAGGCTGCTGCCCAGGCGGCTGGCGCTGTGGAAGATCCCGGCGGTGGCCACCCGCACGGTGGCCGGCGCCCCGGTGGTGCTCGGCCCGGCCAGCGCGCCGACCGGCCCGCCGGTCACCCCGAGCGGGCTGTCCGCCGCGCTGTCCGGGACGCTCGCGCTGCCCGCTCTTGGCCCGGACCCGGCCGCGCTGGTGACCAGCCTGGACACCGGGCAGGTGCTGCTGGACAACGGCGCTACCCGCCCGGCCACGCCGGCCTCCACCGCGAAGCTGGCCACCGCGGTGGCCAGCCTGGCCGTGCTCGGGCCCAGCAGGCAGCTGCGCACCACGGTGGTGAACGGGTCCGGCCCGGGCCAGATCGTGCTGGTCGGCGGCGGCGACCCGACGCTGGCCGCGGGACCGCCGCCGCCGGGCAGCTATCCCCGGCCCGCGTCGCTGTCCGCGCTGGCTGCGGCCACCGCCCGGCGGCTGCACGCCCAGCACCGCAGCTCGGTCCGGGTCGGCTACGACACCTCGCTGTTCTCCGGCCCGGACCTCGGCCCCGGCTGGCCGCCGAGCTACATCAGCACCGGCAACGTCACCGCCATCACCGCGCTGGAGGTGGACCAGGGCCGGCTGACCACGGGCGGCCAGCCGCAGGACGCCGACGACCCGGGCAACTTCCGGCCCCGCTCGCTGACCCCGGCGGCGGACGCGGCGGCGGCCTTCGCCAGCTCCCTCAGCCGGGACGGCATCACCGTGCAGGGCCCGGCCGAGCCCGCTACCGCGCGGCCCGGCGCGGCCACCATCGCCAGCGTGGCCTCGCCGCCGGTGGCGCAGATCGTGCAGTGGATGCTGATCGAGAGCAACAACGTGATCGCGGAGGACCTGGCCCGGCAGGTGGCCATCGCCACGCACCGGCCCGCCACGTTCAGCGGCGCCGCGGCCGCGGTGATGGCCGCGGACCGGCGGCTGGGCGTGACCGGCCTGACGCTGGCCGACGGCAGCGGGCTGTCCCCGCAGGACCTGATCACCCCGCAGGCGCTGGTCCAGCTGGTCACGCTGGCCGCCAAGGGCAGCCAGCCGGGGCTGCGGCCGGCCATCACCGGGCTGCCGGTGGCCGGCTTCACCGGCACGCTCGCGCCGGGCGGCAGTGTGTTCGGCTCACCCGGGCCGCCCGCCAGCGGTGTGGTCCGGGCCAAGACCGGCAACCTGAACCGGGTCGTCACCCTGGCCGGGATCACCACCGCGGCCAACGGCCAGCTGCTGGCCTTCGCGTTCATGGCCGACAAGGTGCCCAAGGGCCAGCTGAGCGCGGCCGGCGCGGCCATTGACCAGCTCGCCGCCAAGCTCTCGGGCTGCGGCTGCCACTAGGGACAGACCCTGGGATGGCGCCGCAGGCCCGCGCGGCGACGTACGGTGGGAGGGTGAGCAGCCAGCAGATGATCGACTGGGACGTGGCCACCTCGACCGGTATCCGGTGGGTTCGGCCGGGTCCCGAGATCAGCCGGTCCGAGGCCAGGAAGGTGGTGGCCGAACTGCGCGAGCTGGCGGCCGCCGCAGCCGGCCCGGTCCGCGAGGTCACCGGTATGGAGGCGTTCGCCGACGGCGGCAAGGTCGCCGTGGTGGACCGGCCCGGGTGGATCCGCGCGAACGTGGACGGCTTCCGTGTCGTGCTCGACCCGCTCGCCGCGCGGATGCGCGAGCGCGCGCCCGTCGGCCCGGGCGGGATGCTCGCCACGGTCGGCTCCCGGGTCACCGGGATGCAGGCCGGGCTCATCCTGGCCTACCTGGCCAGCCGGGTGCTCGGCCAGTACGAGCTGTTCCTGCCGCCCGACCCGGACCAGCCGGAAAGCACCGCGCCGGCCGGGCGGCTGACCCTGGTCGCGCCGAACATCGTGATGGTGGAGCGCGAGCTCGGGGTCAACCCGCACGACTTCCGCCGCTGGGTGTGCCTGCACGAGGAGACTCACCGCACCCAGTTCACCGCGGTGCCCTGGCTGCGCCCGTTCGTGCAGCAGCAGATGACCGAGTTCCTGCTGGCCTCCGACCTGGACCCGGCGTCGATCCTGGACCGGCTGCGGGCCGCCGCGGACGCGGTGGCCGGGGCGGTCCGCGGCGAGGGGGACAGCCTGATCGAGGCCATCCAGAACCCGCGGCAGCGGGCCATCCTGGAGCGGCTCACCTCGGTGATGACGCTGGTCGAAGGGCACGGCGACTACGTGATGGACGCGGTCGGCCCGGCCGTGGTGCCGTCCGTGGCGCAGATCAGGGAGCGGTTCAGCAACCGGCGCACCAGCGCGGGCCGGATGGAGCAGGCGATCCGCCGGATCCTCGGCATCGACCTGAAGATGAAGCAGTACGAGCAGGGCTCCCGGTTCGTCCGCACCGTGGTGGATCAGGCCGGTATGGCCACCTTCAACAAGGTCTGGGACTCGCCGGAATCGCTGCCGACCGCGGCCGAGATCGCCAGCCCCGGGCTGTGGCTGGAGCGGACCCGCGGCGGCGGCGGTCCCGCGCACGCCGAAGCCGGCTGACCGGGCCCGCTGCCGATGGGCCCCGACCCGGCCGTCGCCCAGGTGCGGCTCGCCGTCCGGAAGGCCCTGGCCACGCTGGCCGGCCCGGCCGGCGGGATGAGCCGGCCCCTGGTGCTCGTGGCCTGCTCGGGCGGGCCGGACTCGCTGGCCCTGGCCGCCGCCACGGCGGCCGAGGCACCCCGGGCCGGCCTGGTGGCCGGCGGGGTCACCGTGGACCACGGTCTGCAGCCGGGCTCGGATGCACAGGCCGCCCGGGTCGCGCATACGCTGGCCGGCCTGGGCCTGGACCCGGTGCTGACGGAAACGGTCAGCGCGGACGGGCCCGGCAGCCCGGAGGCGGCCGCCCGCGCGGCCCGGTACGCCGCGCTCGACGGCACCGCGGGCCGGCTGGGCGCGGTGGCCGTGCTGCTCGGGCACACCCTCGACGATCAGGCCGAGACCGTGCTGCTCGGGCTGGCCCGCGGGTCAGGGGCCCGGTCGCTGGCCGGGATGGCCCCGGTGTCCGGCCGTTACCTGCGGCCGCTGCTCGGCGTCCGGCGGGAGGTCACCATCGCGGCCTGCGCCGCCGAGGGCCTGCCGGCCTGGGCTGACCCGCACAATACGGACCCGGCCTACACCCGGGTCCGGGTCCGGCACCAGGCGCTGCCCGCGCTGACTGCGGCGCTCGGCCCCGGCGTCGCTGAGGCGCTGGCCCGCACCGCGGACCTGCTACGCGCCGACGCTGAGGTGCTCGACGCGCTGGCCGCCGCGGAACTGGCCCGGCTGCGGGACGCCGGCGGCGGGCTGGACGTCGCCGGGCTGGCCGCGCTGCCGGAGGCGGTCAGGACCCGGGTGCTGCACCAGGCCGCGGCGGAGGCGGGCTGCCCGCGCGGCGCGCTGTCCGCCCGGCACGTGGCCAGCCTGGCCGGGCTGGTCACCGGCTGGCGCGGGCAGCGCTGGACGGACCTGCCCGGGGGGATCCGGGGCGCACGGCGGTATGGCAAGCTGCTGTTCACCGCGCCGGCTCGCGCGGAGCAGGCCGACGGCACAGCAAACGCGGAGGGCGCGGGTGGACGCGACTGACCTCGGCAGCGACCTGGACAAGGTCCTGATCACCGCCGATGAGCTGCAGGCGCGGATCCGCGAGCTAGCCGCGCAGATCGACGCCGATTACGCTGACCGCGAACTGCTGCTGGTCGGCGTGCTGAAGGGCGCGGTCATGGTCATGGCCGACCTGGCCCGGGCCATGCACCTGCCGGTGCAGATGGACTGGATGGCGGTGTCCTCCTACGGCTCGGGCACCAAGTCCTCCGGCGTGGTCCGCATCCTGAAGGACCTGGACGCCGACATCACCGGCAAGCACGTGCTGGTCGTGGAGGACGTCGTGGACTCCGGGCTGACGCTGTCCTGGCTGGTCGGCAACCTGCAGTCGCGGCAGCCGGCCTCCCTGGAGGTCTGCGCCATGCTGCGCAAGCCCGCCGCGCTGCGCACCGAGGTGCACGTCGCCTACACCGGGTTCGACATCGGCAACGAGTTCGTCGTGGGCTACGGCCTGGACTACGCGCAGCGCTACCGCAACCTGCCCTTCATCGGGACCCTCGCGCCGCATGTGTACGGGGGGAACACTTCCGCCGCTGAAATACGTTCACCGGGGTAGAGGCGTGCCAGGTGGGCACCTGCCCAGTAGCGGGTACGCACGTGAGCTGGCCTCTCCGGGGCGGCATGGGCCGGCCCGGTGTACCTTCAGGTATTCCTGCGCATCGGCCGGAGGATCGGGAAGCTGCGCATGACCAGGGGAACGCAAAGGACTCCCGCCGGAGGTCGGCGGGTACGAGGCTCGTCAGGAGGGACCGGCCCCGCGGCTAGCGGGCCGATCATTCGATGGATCTAAAGCGCTACTTCCGCGGGCCGTTTGTCGCCGTTCTTGTTGTCCTGATGCTGTTCTTCTTCGTCTACAAGTACGCCAGCTCGGGCACCTCCTACAAGCAGGCCGACACGTCCTTCGTCGTCTCGCAGATCGAGCAGGGCAAGATCAAGTCGGCGCTGCTCATCGATAACCAGCAGACCATCCAGGTCACGCCGGTCAGCGGCCCGCCGCTGCAGGCGTCCTGGGTGCAGAACCAGGGCACCCAGCTGGCCCAGCTGCTGCAGAACGAGTACAAGAAGGGCCACCTGCCCGAGGGTTACACGGTCGAGGTGCCCAAGGGCAGCTCGCTGCTCACCCTGATCGTCGGCTGGCTGCCGTTCCTGCTGGTCATCCTGATCTTCCTGTTCCTGCTGAACCAGATGCAGGGCGGCGGCTCGCGGGTGATGAACTTCGGCAAGTCGCGGGCCAAGCTGATCACCAAGGACACCCCGAAGACCACGTTCGGGGACGTGGCCGGGGCCGACGAGGCCATCGAGGAGCTCCAGGAGATCAAGGAGTTCCTGCAGAGCCCGGGCAAGTTCCAGGCTATCGGCGCGAAGATCCCCAAGGGCGTGCTGCTGTACGGGCCGCCCGGCACCGGCAAGACCTTGCTGGCCCGGGCCGTGGCCGGTGAGGCGGGCGTGCCGTTCTACTCCATCTCCGGCTCGGACTTCGTGGAGATGTTCGTCGGTGTCGGCGCCTCCCGGGTGCGCGACCTGTTCGAGCAGGCCAAGGCCAACGCCCCGGCCATCGTGTTCGTGGACGAGATCGACGCGGTCGGCCGGCACCGCGGGGCCGGCTTCGGCGGCGGCCACGACGAGCGCGAGCAGACCCTGAACCAGCTGCTGGTCGAGCTGGACGGGTTCGACACCAAGGGCGGCGTGATCGTCATCGCGGCCACCAACCGGCCGGACATCCTGGACCCGGCGCTGCTGCGGCCCGGCCGGTTCGACCGGCAGATCGTGGTCGCCCAGCCCGACCTGAACGGCCGGCGCGGGATCCTGAAGGTGCACGCCCGCGGCAAGCCGATGGGCCCGGACGTGGACCTGGACATGATCGCCCGGCGTACCCCCGGGTTCACCGGCGCGGACCTGGCCAATGTGATCAACGAGGGCGCGCTGCTCACCGCCCGCGGCAACCAGACCCAGATCGCGATGGCCTCGCTGGAAGAGGCCATCGACCGGGTCACCGCCGGGCCCAAGCGCAAGAGCGTGCTGCTGTCCGAGAAAGAGCGGAAGATCATCGCCTACCACGAGGGCGGTCACGCGCTGGTCGGGCACGCGCTGCCGAACGCCGACCCGGTGCACAAGATCACGATCATCCCGCGCGGCCGGGCGCTCGGCTACACCGCGTCCGCGCCGACCGAGGACAAGTTCCTGGTCAGCCGGGTCGAGATGATGGACCAGCTGGCCATGCTGCTGGGCGGGCGGACCGCTGAGGAGCTGGTCTTCCACGAGCCGACCACGGGCGCGGCCAACGACATCGAGAAGGCCAGCCAGATCGCCCGCGGCATGGTCACTGAGTACGGCATGAGCGAGCGGCTCGGGGCCAGGAAGTTCGGCAACAACGACGGCGAGCCGTTCCTCGGCCGGGAGATGTCGCACAGCCGGGACTACTCCGAGGAGATCGCCTCGGCGATCGACGAGGAGGTCCGCAAGCTCATCGAGTCCGCGCACGACGAGGCCTGGGAGATCCTGGTTCAGTACCGCGACGTGCTCGACAACCTGGTCCTGCAGCTGATGGAGCACGAGACCCTGTCCCGGGACCGGGTGCTCGAGATCTTCAGCCCGGTCCGCAAGCGGGTGTCCCGCGGCTCGTACACCGGGACCGGCAAGCGGCTGCCGTCGGACCGGCCGCCGGTGCTGACGCCCAAGGAGATGGCGCTGGCCGGGGCGGACGGCACCGCGCTGCCCGCGTCGGGCAACGGCCAGGGCTACGGGACCGGCGCCGAGCCCCCGGCTATCGGCGGGTCCGGCTCGGTGGGCGGCAGCGGCGCCTCGATGTCGGACCGCACACCGGATGATGGGCCGGCCGGCAGGATCTCTTGACGGCTGACGCGGGAGTGCCCGCGGCCGCGGGCGGCGGGTCCGACGGGCAATCAGCCCGGGCCGGAACCCGGCGGCCGGCGGCCGCGGTCGACCAGCCGCGGATCGAGCGGGCCATCAGGGAGATCCTGGCCGCGATCGGCGAGGACCCGGAGCGGGACGGCCTGCGGGACACGCCGGCCCGGGTGGCCCGGGCCTACGCGGAGCAGTTCGCCGGGCTCGGCCAGCGCCCGGAAAGCGTGCTGACCACCGTTTTCGACGCTGACCACGACGAGATGGTGCTCGTGCGGGACATCGAGGTGTACTCCACCTGCGAGCACCATCTGATCCCGTTCTTCGGGACGGCGCACATCGGCTACATCCCGAACACGCGCGGCCAGATCACCGGGCTGTCCAAGCTGGCCCGGCTTGTCGATCTTTACGCCCGGCGGCCTCAGGTCCAGGAACGGATGACCAGCCAGATTGCCGATGCGCTGATGAACGTTCTTGACCCCACCGGCGTTATTGTCGTTATCGAGGCCGAGCACCTGTGCATGGCCATGCGGGGTGTCCGCAAGCCGGGGGCGAAGACCGTCACGTCCGCGGTGCGGGGCATCTTCAGGGACAGCACGGTGACCCGGGCCGAAGCGATGAGCCTGATCGTGGGCCGCCCCGGCGCTTGATGCGGGGCTGCGCCGAATTGGCCATGGGCCCCTGGCGGGCAGCCGGCCACCATTGCGTGGGCATTGCCAGGTTTGCCCGCGGGTAATTCTGCTGATGACTACGCTGATCCCCCGTGATCGAGGGCCCGACCAGAATGTCTGAGATGACTGAGCGCGGTGGATCCCGTCCGGCTGCCCCTGGTAGTACGGCCCATGACGGCAAGCAGGCGGCTCCGCCAGCCCCGCCGGCGCCCAAGGACAAGGCCGCGAAGGGGGGCGGCGCTGACGGCAAGCCCGGCGGCGGGCGGCCCGCGGAGCGGCGGCGCCAGCGCCGCTGGGTGCCCGCGGCCGCGCGGTGGATCCTGCTGCTGATCGGCCTGGTCACGATCATCGAGGGGGCCAACCCCGGCTTCTACGCGCACTACCGGCTGCACCGGGTCGGCTACCTGGCCCCCGGCACGCTGGTCAACCTGACCAGGACCGCCGACGTCATCACCGGCCTGCTCCTGCTCCTGCTGTCGGACGGGCTGCGGCGGCGCAAGCGTTCGGCCTTCCAGGCCGTGGTCGTGCTGCTGGCGTGCAGCACGGTGCTGCACGCCACCCACTTCCCGCGGATCGGCCAGGCCGCGGCGACCTTCGTCCTGCTCTGCGTTCTGCTGTACTTCCGCCGCGAGTTCTACGCGGTCGGCGACCCGCGCAGCAAGTGGCGGGCGCTGACCGCGCTGGGCTGGCTGATCGTCGCTGACCTGGTCATCGGCCTGACCTTCATCATGCTGAGCCGCGGCCTGAAGGCGGACTACTCGCTGCTGGAGCGGGGCCAGTCGGTGATCTGGGGCCTGGTCGGCATCTCCGGCCCGGTGCAGTTCGGCCCGGAGGGCCACGGTGACCTGTTCAACTTCCTGACCAGCGCGCTGGGCATCTTCACGCTGGTGGTGGCGGCCTACCTGTTCCTGCGCCCGGCCGCGCCGGCCGGGCGGCACAGCCCGGCCGACACGGACAAGATCAGGAAGCTGCTTGACCGGCACGGCGCTCAGGACTCGCTCGGCTACTTCGCGCTGCGCCACGACAAGAACGCGATCTGGTCGCCGACCGGCAAGTCCTGCATCGGCTACCGGGTGCTGTCCGGGGTGATGCTGGCCGCCGGGGACCCGATCGGTGACCCGGAGGCGTGGCCCGGGGCCATCCACGCGTTCCTGGACGAGGCGGCCCGGCACGCCTGGGTGCCCGCCGTGGTCGGCTGCGGCGAGCTGGGCGCCGAGGTGTGGTGCCGCGAGGGCGGGCTGGCCGCGCTCGAGCTCGGCGACGAGGCCATCGTGAACGTGGACGGGTTCTCGCTGGAGGGCCGGGCCATGCGCAACGTCCGGCAGATGGTTACCCGGGTGGCCAGGAACGGCTACACCGCCGAGTTCCGCCGCACCGGCGACCTGAGCCGGGAGGAGCTGCGGGCGCTGGCCGAGCTGGCCGACTCGTGGCGGGGCGGCTCGACCGAGCGGGGCTTCTCGATGGCCCTGGGCCGGATCGGCGGGGTCGGCGACGAGCGCTGCGTGGTGGCCACCGCGATGGAGAACGGCGAGCTGCGGGCCATCCAGCACTTCGTGCCGTGGGGCAAGGACGGGCTCTCGCTCGACCTGATGCGGCGGGACAAGTCCGCGGCCGCCGGGGTGAACGACTTCCTCATCGTGGAGGCGATCAAGAACGCGCCAGCCCTCGGCGTGCGGCGGATCTCGCTGAACTTCGCGGCGTTCCGGTCCGCGCTGGAACGCGGTGAGCGGATCGGGGCCGGCCCGGTGCTCCGCGCCTGGCGGGGAATCCTGCTGTTCATGTCCCGCTGGTTCCAGATCGAGTCGCTGTACAAGTTCAACGCGAAGTTCCAGCCGGACTGGATCCCCCGGTTCATGGTCTTCCCCGGCACCGGCTACACCCCGCGGATCGGGCTGGCCGCGCTGGAGGCCGAGGCGTTCCTGGTCTGGCCGCGCATCGAGATCCGGCGGCTGGCCCGCAAGGCCGGCCTGGGACGGCTGCGCCGCGGCCGGGTGCTGCGCACGATGATGGCCGCCCGTCCGGCTGCCGCGTCCGGGGACGCCGACGCCCGCCGGGGCGTCGCCGACGTCTCCGCCGAAATGGAACCGGGGGCCGCGCAGGCCGGACCGGACGTGCCGGAGACCGCCGCGGCCGGATCCGACACCGCCGTGCTGCCCCCCGCCGGGTCGCCGGGACCGTAGCTCCGCAGGGGCCATAGATTGGCCCCTATGACGGGCACCACCGGCACCACAGGCCACGAGGGCACACCGCCCGCCTGGCCTGGCCCGCCCGGCCTGGGCGGGCGGCCCGCGCTGGATCGCTGCCTGGTCATGGGCGTGGTCAACGTCACCCCGGACTCGTTCTCTGACGGCGGCCGGTGGCTGGACCCTGAGGCCGCGGTAGCGCACGGGCTCGCGCTGGCCGCCGAGGGCGCCGACATCATCGACGTCGGCGGGGAGTCCACCCGGCCCGGCGCGGGCCGGGTCACCGCGGCCGAGGAACTGCGCCGGGTTGCCCCGGTAGTAGCGGGCCTGGTCGCGGCCGGGCTGACGGTCAGCATCGACACCACCCGCGCGGAGGTGGCCGCGGCCGCGCTGGCCGCCGGCGCGGTCATGGTCAACGACGTCAGCGGCGGCCTGGCCGACCCGGGCATGCACGCGGTGGTGCGGGACGCGTCGGCCGGGTACGTGATCATGCACTGGCGCGGGCCCAGCGCGGTCATGGGCGACCTGGCCCGCTATGCCGACGTGGTCGCCGAGGTCTGCGCCGAACTGGCGCAGCAGACCGACGCGGCGATCGGCGCGGGCATCGATCCGGCCCGGATCGCGATCGACCCCGGCATCGGGTTCGCCAAGCGGGCCGAGCACAACTGGGCGCTGCTGGCCGACCTGCCCCGGGTGTCCCGGCTGAACCGGGCCGGTCCCGGGTTCCCGCTGCTGGTCGGCGCGTCCAGGAAGAGCTTCCTCGGCCGCCTGCTGGCGGACCGGGACGGGCAGCCGCGGCCCGCCGAGGGCCGGGACGAGGCCTCGCTCGCGGTGGCCACGCTGGCGGCTGCCGCCGGGGCCTGGTGCGCGCGCGTGCACGCCGCCGCGGCCAGCGCCGACGCGGTCCGGGTCGCGGCCCGCTGGCGGCAGGCCGCTGCAGCGCAGGCCGGCTCCGGACCGGAAGAATCTGTTCCTGCGGCGGATCCGGGCACCGCGGCGCAGCCGAGTTCCGGACCGGAAGGCTCCGTTCCAACCGGAACAGGCGGGCGGGCGTGAGCGGGGGCCAGGGCGGGGCGGACGGCGGACAGGGCCCGGTGGACGGTGGCCTGGAGCCGGTGGGTGGCGGCCTGAGCCGGGCGGACGGTGCCCAGAGCCCGGTGGACGGTGGCCAGGGCAAGGCGCCCGGGGACCGGATCGCGCTGCGCGGGCTGCGGGCCCGCGGCCGTCACGGGGTGTTCGAGCATGAACGGCGGGATGGCCAGGAGTTCGTCATCGACGCCGTGCTGTGGACCGACACGACCGCGGCGGCGGAGGCCGATGACCTGGCTGGGACGGCCGACTACGGCGCGCTGGCGGGCCGGCTGGTGGCCATCGTGACCGGGGAGCCAGTCAATCTGATCGAGACCCTGGCCAGCCGGCTGGCCGCGGCCTGCCTGGAGGATCCGGCCGTGCACGAGGCGGAGGTCACGGTGCACAAGCCGCAGGCCCCGATCCCGTTCCCGTTCGACGACGTGGCCGTGACGATCCGCCGGAGCCGGGCATGATCGCCGCGAGCCCGCCGGCCGGGAGTAGGCAGTCCGCTGGCACTGGGCAGTCCGCTGGCACTGGGCAGTCCGCCGGGGCTGGGCAGTCCGCCGGGGCTGGGCAGCCCGCCGGGGCTGGGCAGCCGATCGGGCCGGCCGCGGCGGTTATAGCGCTGGGCAGCAACCTGGGTGACCGGCTGGCGCACTTGCAGGCCGCGGTGGACCTGCTGGCCGCCACGGCCGGGATGAGCGTAACCGCGGTCTCGCCGGTCTACCAGACGGACCCGGTGGGCGGGCCGGACCAGCCCGACTATTTCAACGCGGTGCTGCTGGCCGCCACCACGCTGCCGCCCGCGGGGGTGCTCGCCGCGGCGCACGCCGCGGAGGGGGCCCGGCAGCGGACCAGGGACGTCCGCTGGGGCCCGCGCACCCTGGACGTGGACATCATCAGCTACGGGAACGTCGTCAGCGACGACCCGGAACTGACCCTGCCGCACCCGCGAGCGCACGAGCGGGCCTTCGTTCTCGTGCCCTGGCACGACGTGGACCCGGCCGCGGAACTGCCCGGGCACGGCCCGGTCGCGGACCTGATCGCCGGGCTGGCCGGGCCGGCCGGGGACGGGCTGCCGGACGGGCTGCGCCGGGCCGGGGCCGGGCTGCGGAGGCCGTCATGACCCCGATCCGGCCCTGGCCGCTGGCGCTGGCCGCGGTGGTGTCCGGCGCCGGGGCCTGGCTGCTGATCCGGTTCGGCTACGCCCACTTCCCGCCGCTGCCCTGGACGGCCGCGGCCGCCCTGCTGCTGCTCGCCCTGGCCGAGGCGTGGAGCGGGCGCAACGTGCGGGCGCAGGTCCGCGGCCAGCCCCGGTCCCGCAGGCGGATAGCCCCGATCGCGATGGCCAGGATGGCGGTGCTGGCCAAGGCCAGCGCGATGGCCGCGGCGATCTTCGGCGGGGCGTCCGCGGGCTTCCTCGGCTACCTGGGCGGCATCGTGGCCAAGCCGGCCCCGCGGCGGGACACGATCACCGCCGGGGCCACGCTGATCGCCGCCCTGCTGCTGGCCGCCGCCGCGGTCTACCTGGAGCGGTCCTGCCGCACCCCGGAACCGCCGGAGGACCCCACGGAGACGGAGCAGTGACCGGGCCCGCGGCTATGCTGATGCCGCCCGCCGCGGACCGGCGAGAACGGGAACGAGATGACACCTGACGAGGAGCCCGGGGCCCCTCAGTGCGATCAGAACCCGGCCGACCAGCACCCGGCCCGGCTGCGGGTCGGGCTGATCGGCGCGGGCCGGGCCGGCACCGTGCTGGCCGCGGCGCTGCGCCGGGCCGGGCACGAGGTCGTCGCGGTGGCCGCGGTGTCTGAGGCATCCACGGCGCGGGCCGAGCGGCTGCTGCCCGGAGTGCCGGTGCGCCCGGCGGACCAGGTCGTCACCGAAGCCAGCCTGGTCCTGCTCACCGTGCCCGACGACGCGCTCGGGCCGCTGGTCAGCGGGCTGGTCACGGCCGGGGTGCCGGTCGAGGGGCGGCTGCTGGTGCACGCCAGCGGCCGGCACGGGCTGGCGGTACTTGACCCCGCCACCCGGCGCGGGGCGCTGCCGCTGGCGCTGCACCCGGTGATGACGTTCACCGGGCGGGCGGACGACCTGGACAAGCTGGCCGGGATCAGCTTCGGGGTGACCGCGCCCGAGCCGCTGCGGGCCGCCGCCGAGGTGCTGGTGCTGGAGATGGGCGGCGAGCCGGTGCTCATCGCCGAGGAGGACCGCGACCTGTACCACGCGGCCCTGGCCAGCGGGGCGAACCACCTGGTCACGCTCGTCGCGCAGAGCCGGGACCTGCTGGCCCGGGCCGGGGTGCCGAACCCGGGCCGGATGCTCAGCCCGCTGCTGTTCGCGGCCCTGGACAACGCCCTGCGGCTTGGCGACGGCGCGCTGACCGGGCCGGTGGCCAGGGGTGACGCCAGCACCGTGGCCGCGCACCTGGATGCGCTGCGGCGGGCCGCACCGGAGACCGTGGCCGCCTACCTGGCGCTGGCCCGGCTCACCGCGGACCGGGCGCTGGCGGCGGGCTCGCTGGACCCGGCCGATGCGCAGCGGCTGCTCGGCGTGCTCGGCGGGGCGCCGCGGTGATCCCGATCGTGGCCAGGACCCGGACGGGACTGGCCGCGGCCCGGGCCGGGCTGCCCGGACCGGTCGTGCTCGTGCCGACCATGGGCGCGCTGCACGACGGGCACCGGGCGCTGCTGCGCTGCGCCCGGGAGGCGGCCGGCCCGGACGGCAGCGTGCTGGTGTCGATCTTCGTGAACCCGCTCCAGTTCGGCCCGGCCGAGGACTTCGGCCGCTACCCGCGGCCGCTGGCCGACGATCTGACGGTGTGCGCGGAGGAGGGCGCGGCGCTGGTGTTCACCCCGGACGCGGTGCAGATGTACCCCGAGCCGCAGCAGGTCACCGTGGAACCGGGCCCGGCCGGGCAGCGGCTCGAGGGCGCGTCCCGGCCCGGGTTCTTCACCGGCGTGCTGACCGTGGTGCTCAAGCTGCTCCAGCTGACCCGGCCGGACGCGGCGGTGTTCGGCGAAAAGGACGCCCAGCAGCTGGCGCTGGTCCGGCGGATGGTCACGGACCTGTGCGTGCCGGTGCAGATCCGGTCGGTGCCCATCGCCAGGGACCCGGACGGGCTGGCCATCTCCAGCCGGAACGCCTACCTGTCCGGTCCCGAGCGGGCCACCGCGCGGGCTCTGCCCGCCGCGCTGCGCGCGGGCCAGGAGCAGGCCAAGGCCGGCCCGGCGGCGGTGCTGGCGGCCGCGCGAGCGGTGCTCGGCCAGGCGGCCGCGGCCCGCCCGCCGCTGGTCACCGACTACCTGGTGCTGGCCAGCCCGGAGCAGTTCGAGCCGGTGAGCGAGGACCACGCCGGTGCCGCGCTGCTGCTGGCCGCGGTGAAAGTGGGCGCGACCCGGCTGATCGACAACGTGCCGGTGCAGACCGGCCCGGGCTGACTGGCCCGCGCCGCACATCCCGTAATCCTCACACAGGGGGCCAGCCGTGCTGCTGACCATTGACGTGGGCAACACCAACACGGTGCTGTGCCTATTCGACGGGGACCAGGTCGTCGAGCACTGGCGGACGGCCACCACCGCGGACCGGACCGCCGACGAGCACGCGGTGATCCTGCAGGGCCTGCTGGCGCAGAGCACGCTGGACGCCGACCCGTTCGTGACCGGCATCGCACTGTGCTCCACCGTGCCGTCCGTGCTCCACGAGATGCGGGAAATGGTGCGCCGCTACTACGGTGACGTGCCAGCGGTCATCGTGGAGCCAGGCGTGCGGACCGGAGTCCCGGTCCGGACCGACAACCCGAAGGAAGTCGGCAGCGACCGGATCATGAACGCGCTGGCCGCCGTGCACCTGTACGGCGGGCCGGCCGTGGTGGTTGATTTCGGCACGTCGACCAACTTCGACGCGGTGAGCGCGAAGGGCGAGTTCGTCGGCGGGGCGCTGGCACCAGGGATCGAGATCTCGGTGGACGCGCTGTCGCGCCGGGCGGCGCAGCTGCTGAAGGTGGAGCTGACCCGCCCGGCCCGGGTCATCGGCAAGAACACGGTCGAGTCGCTGCAGTCCGGGATCATCTACGGGTTCGCCGGGCAGGTCGAGGGGATCGCCCGGCGGATGGCCGCCGAGCTGGCCCCGGCGGACCCGGACTCGGTCACGATCATCGCCACCGGCGGGCTGGCGCCGCTGGTCATCAACGAGGTCGCGCTGATCGACCACTACGAGCCGTGGCTGACCCTGATCGGGCTGCGGCTGGTCTTCGAGCGCAACACCGCCGTGGGCTGACGGTGGGTCTGCGCGGGCGCCCGGGCGGCCGTAAACCCGGCTGCTGGGGCATCGCGTGACCGGTAATCTCGGGCAAATGACAGCGGATGAAACAGCGCCGTCCCCGGACCGGGAGGCGAGCCCGGCCAGCGGCCTTGCCGAGCAGATGCGGGTGCGGCGGGCCAAGGCCGCCGCGCTGCGCGCGGCAGGGAAGGACCCGTACCCGCCCGGCTTCGAGCGCACCGCGGTCATCGCGGACCTTCGCGAGCGCTACCAGGACCTGGCCCCGGACACCGCCACCGGCGACCGGGTAGCGGTGGCCGGCCGGGTCATGCTGTACCGCACCGGCGGCAAGCTGTGCTTCGCCACCATCCGGGACGGCAGCGGCGACCTGCAAGTGATGATCTCGCTGGACCGGGTCGGCGCGGACGCGCTCGAGGCCTGGAAGCGAGACGTCGACCTGGGCGACCACATCGGGGTCGAGGGCGAGGTCATCACCTCCCGGCGGGGCGAGCTGTCGGTGCTGGCCGACTCGTTCCTGATCACCACCAAGGCGCTGCGGCCGCTGCCGGAGAAGCACGCCGGCCTGTCCGACCCGGCCACCCGGATGCGGCAGCGCTACCTGGACCTGCTGGTCAACCCGCAGACCCGGCAGATGGCCGAGCTGCGCGGCGTGGTGACCCGGTCGCTGCGCGAGGAACTGCACGAGCGCGGGTTCCTCGAGGTGGAGACCCCGGTGCTGCAGGTGCTGCACGGCGGGGCCAACGCGCGCCCGTTCGTCACCCGCATCAACGCCTACGGCGACATGACCATGTACCTGCGGATCGCGCTGGAGCTCTACCTCAAGCGGCTGGTCGTGGGCGGCATCGAGAAGGTCTACGAGCTCGGCCGGATCTTCCGCAACGAGGGCGCCGACGCCACGCACAACCCCGAGTTCACCATGCTCGAGCTGTATCAGGCGTACGGCGACTACACCACGATGGCCACGCTGACCAGGGAGCTGATCCAGGCGGCCGCGGTGGCCGGCTTCGGCGGCACGGTCATCCGCCGGGCCGACGGCGGCGAGTACGACCTCGGCGGCGAGTGGCCGTTCCGGACCGTGCACGGCTCGGTGTCCGCCGCCCTCGGCGAGGAAGTCACCCCGGACACCACCGAGGACGAGCTGCGCAAGCTGGCCGCGCGGGCGGACATCGGGCTGGACCCGAAGTGGAACCGCGGCCAGGTGCTGCTGGAGATGTACGAGCACCTGGTAGAGAGCAGGACCGTCGAGCCGGTGTTCTACTACGACTTCCCGGTCGAGGTGGCGCCGCTGACCCGGGCGCACCGGGACGACCCGCGGCTGGCCGAGAAGTGGGATCTGGTGGCGTTCGGGACCGAGATCGCGACCGCGTACACCGAACTGGTCGACCCGGACGAGGAGCGGGCCCGGCTGACCGCCCAGTCGCTGCTCGCCGCGGGCGGCGACGCCGAGGCGATGCAGCTGGACGAGGACTTCCTGCGGGCGCTGGAGTACGGCATGCCGCCGACCGGGGGCATGGGCATGGGGCTTGACCGGCTGCTGATCATGCTGACCGGGTCGAGCATCCGGGAGACGGTCCTGTTCCCGCTGGTGCGGCCGGAGTAGTGCTAGCCGCTCGCTGCGGGCCGCTTTAGAGGCGCTGCCTTCCCTCCGCGCTCCGACCGGCGCTCCTTCGTCGCGCCGGCGTCGCTCGTCGGGAAAACAGCGCCGCGGCCCTCCGCGAGCTTGGGCCGGCTCCGCCGACGCCGGTCAGCCGATGATCCGCACCACGCCGTCGACCGAGCCCCAGGGGACCGCGGCGATCTCCACGACCGCGCCGGTGTGCGGCGCGTCGACGAACAGCCCGTTCCCGATGTACATGCCGACGTGATTCAGGCCGTACAGGAAGATCAGGTCGCCGGGCTGCGCCTGGTCGGCGGGGACGTGCTCGCCCTCGTTCCACTGGTCAAAGGTCAGGTGCGCCAGGCTGATCCCGACGTGCGCGTAGGCCCACATGACCAGGCCGGAGCAGTCGAAAGTGGACGGGCCGGCCGCGCCCCACACGTAGGGGTCGCCGCGGCGGGTCAGCGCCCAGCGCAGCGCCTGGACGCCGACCGAGTTGCCCTCGGGAACCGGCACGTTGGGGTACGAGCCGGTCTGCTGGAAGACCTCCGCGGCCTTCTTGTAGGCGGCGCTGTTCAGCACGTTCTCTTTGGCCTGGATCTCGGCGACCTTCTTCTTCATCGCCGCGGACAGCCGGGCGGCCTTGGCCTGCTCCTGCTGTGCGGTCAGCAGGGCGCGCTCCGCGGCGTTCTTCGCGGTGGTCGCGGCGGTGACCCGGTCGCCGTTCTCGTGCTGGAGCTGCAGCATGATCGAGACCCGGTTGACGAACCCCTGCGGGTCGCTGCTCTGCAGCAGCTGCAGGGTCGGGTCGAAGCCGCCGGTCATGTAGCCCTGGGCGGCGATCTGGCCGACCGCGAGCTGACCCTCGCTCAGCTGCTTGGCGTCGCGCTCGGCGGCCTTCCCGGCCAGGGCGGCCTCGGTCGTTGCTTCCTGGAGCTGAATCCTCAGTGCGTCGTACTGGTTGCTGAGCACCTCGACCTGGCGGGCGATCTTGTTGGCCTTCGCCATGAGTTCCTTCATGGTCGGCTCGGGTGACGCCGTGGTCGCCTGGGCGGCAACGCTCAGGCTGGCTGGCAGGGCGAACCCGGCCAGCAGAACCGTCCCGGTGACCAAACCGGTCCGGGCCCATGCCCGGTGGAACCTGGCACGGGTGCGTTTCCCCCGTGAACTGCCTGCGAACTGCCTGCCGATGGGCAAGCGCTCCACGTGCTGCTCCTCTCCTTGGCCGCCTACCGGGTTAGCTGACGGGTTCGGGCTGGAGGAGCCCTACGGCTGGCACAGTCCCTGGGACAGGGCCGGAGCCAGCCGATTCACCCCGGGGAACGGTGGGTCCCCGGCTCCCCGGTGCATGCGAGTACGCACCAGGAACTCGGCGGGTGTCACCGGCCTGTCTGAGGGGGCAGCCGGCAACAGGGGTTAACAGCACGCGAGATTAATGGAACGGAGGGCTGCCGCGAATGAGAATCACAGAATTTTTACGCCGGCGCGTCTGGCTGCGGAGCGTAACCGGGGACGGGGTGAGTCCATTTCGCCTGCTCGTGACGGCACGCCGTAAATCCGCCGCGCCGCAGGTCAAGGGGGGTACGGCGGCGGTGTGATCTGCGCGTGATGTGCGCAGCGTGAGGTCGGCGGGCGCTTTCCAGCAACACGTAGCGAATTAGTGACACTGCGTTGGGGAAGGGGTATTTGGGCAGCACAGCGGGGTGCTAGAGCAGCCGCAGCTGCTGTGCGTCAGGGCGCCGGGGGCGCGGGGCCTGCGGGCGCCGCAGCAGGTCCGGGCCGATGTCCGCCAGGAACGGCGACGGGCCGCCGCCCCCCGCGATCGCGCCGCGGCGGGCCCGCTGCGCGGCGTAGCTCAGGTACAGCCGGGACCGCGCCCTGGTCATCCCGACGAACAGCAGGCGCCGCTCCTCGGCGGTGGAGTCCCCGGCGGTGCTGCCGTCGGCTGGGGTGGCGGCCGCGGCGGCCGGGCCGGGGAGCCACAGCGGGAGCAGGCCACGCTCGCAGCCGGCCAGGAACACCACGTCGAATTCCAGGCCCTTCGCCGCGTGCAGGGTCAGCAGGGTGATCGCGTCGGCCCGCGGGTCCAGCGCGTCGGCCTGGGCGCCGAGTGCGATCTCGGCCAGGAAAGCGGTCAGGTCGTCGCCGCACCGGCGGGCCAGCGGAGCCAGCGCCGCGGCCGCCGAGCGCAGGTCCGTGGCCCGCCCCGGGCTGGCACCCGCGGTCAGCCGCCGGACCGCCGCCCGCAGCCGCCCCGCCACATCCGGCCCGGCGGGACCGGCTGAGTCACCACGGGCAGCCGGGTCACCAGGGGCAGCCGGGTCACCGGGAGCGCCCGGGTCGGTGGCGGCGCGGCGCAGTTCGGCGACCAGCTCAGCGACGCCGGTCCGGCGGCCCAGCAGGTCGTGCGAGCCCTTCTGGTACGGCAGCCCGGCCCGTCCCAGCGCCTGGCCGAGCGCGGCCGCCTGGCCGTCGGTGCGGTACAGCACGGCCACGTCGCGCAGGCTGACCCCGTCCGCGCCGTACCCGTCGGCCCGCCCGCTGTCGATCGAGTGCAGCGACACCCCGCCGAGCAGCCGGTCGACCGACGCTGCTATCCAGGCCGCTTCCGCGGCCTCGTCGGCGGCCTCGTGAAGGGTGATCGGCGCGCCGCCGCCGTTGACCGCGTGCAGGGCCCGGCCGGGGGCCAGCGTGGCCGGGGCGATGACCGCCGCCGCGCCCGCCACGATCGCCTCGGTCGCCCGGTAGTTCCTGGTCAGCTGGCAGGTGGTGGTGCCCGGGTAGTCCTCGCCGAACCGCAGGAAGAACCCGACGTCCGCGCCGCGGAAGCCGTAGATGGCCTGGTCCGGGTCGCCGATCACGGTCAGCCCGGTGCCGTCCCCGGCCAGCAGCGCCAGCAGCTCGTACTGGGCCGCGTCGATGTCCTGGTACTCGTCCACGCTGATCCGCGGCCAGCGCTCGCGCATACGCGCGGCCAGGCCGGGGTCGCCGCGGAGCAGCCCGGCGGCCAGCTCGATCAGCCCGTCGAAGTCGACCAGGTCCCTGGCCCGCAGCGCGGCCGTCAGCTCCGCACGGCGGTCCGGGTCCGCGGCCGCCTCGGTCAGCAGCCGCCGCCCGGCCCGCGCCGACCCGGCCAGCCCGGCGGCCACCTCCGCCACCGCGGCCTCGTCGGCTACCGAAAACTCTGGCGTCAGCCCGGCTCGTTTTGGATGCTCGCGCAGCAGCTGCAGCCCCAGCCCATGAAATGTGGTTACGCATATCTGCCCGGCGGAGCCCGGGACCAGGCTGTCCAGACGGACGCGAAGCTCTCCGGCCGCCCGCCGGGTGAACGTCACCGCAAGGCAGCGCTGCGCCGGGAGCCCGTCGGCGATCTGCCTGGCGATCCGGTACGCCAGCGTGCGGGTCTTGCCGGCCCCGGGCCCCGCGATGATCATCAGCGGGCTGGCCGCCTGGACCGCGGCGAGCTGGCCGGGGTCGAGTGCCGTTTCCTGGCCCGTGCGGGGGCTGGCAGGCGGGCCAGCGTCCGCGGCCCGGCGCCGGCCGTCCGGTGCCGTTCCACTGGCTCCGTAGTCCGGTGCCGTTCCGGTGCCCGTGCCGTTCCGGCCGGGCGGAGCGCTGCTGGGCGCGGGGACGTCGAAAAGGGCCCCGGCCGCGGTCAGCTCGCCGGGCCCGAACAGCCGGACCGTGCCGTACTCGCCGTCGAAGCCGCCGGTCCGCTGCACCTCACCGCGCCGCAGCCGGGCAATGGCCTCGGCCACGGGGCTGCCGGCTACCCGGCTCAGCTCGCCGGCCGGCACCACGGTCAGCAGGTCGAGTTCCGGGCCGAGAGCCGCGACGAGCCGGGTGACCTCCGCGGTGACCTTCTTACTCTGCGGCCCGGCGGCCAGCACCTCGCCGATGATCTGCGGCAGCGAGACCAGGTTGACGGCCTCCGGCGCGCCGTCCGGTCGGTAGCCCTCGGGCCGGTCGGCCAGCTCGGTCACCCGGTTCAGCACGCCGACGGTCAGCGGCCGCCCGCACCGCGGGCAGTCCCCGCCCTGCTTCCTGGTCTGGCCGGGCTCCAGCCGCACACCGCACTTCCGGTGCCCATCCAGGTGGTACTTGCCCTCTTCAGGAAAGAACTCGATGGTGCCAATCAGGCCGTTGCCGGTGCGCAGTCCATCGGCCATCGCGAAGTAATCAAGCGCTGTACCGAACGTAGTGGCCTCGCGCCCCAGCATCGGCGGCGAATGCGCATCTGAGTTGCTCACCAGCCGGTAGCCATCCAGCACCGAGCAGCGCCAGTTCATCGCGGGGTCCGACGACAGGCCGGTCTCGATGGCGAATATCTCGCTGGCCAGATCGCCGTAGCAGTCCGCAACCAGATCGAAGCCGGATTTGGAGCCAAGGACCGCGAACCAGGGCGTCCAAACGTGCGCCGGGACGAGATAGCTGCCCGGGCCGCTATCCAGAACGATCTCCAGCAGATCGCGCGAGTCGAGCCCAAGGATCGGCCGGCCGTCGGACGCCAGATTGCCGATCTTCGATAGCGCAGCGGTGATCCGGCCCGCCGCGGCGAAGTCCGGTGCGTAGAGCAGATGGTGAACTTTCCTGGTCCGATCGCCGCGCCGGTAGATCGTGGAGATCTCCGACGACAGCATGAATCGGACCTCTCCAGCGCAGCTCGGGGGTGAGCTCCGGCGCAACTGATCTTCGAGCGGGCCGCGCAGCCGGAAAAGGCCCGGCTCGGCGGGAATTAGAGAACCGATGAGTTCCTCGGTCCACGCCGGGTGGGTGAAATCCCCGGTCCCTACCACCGTGATTCCTTTGCGCCGGGCCCACCAGGCGAGGTGCTCGATGTCGCAGTTCTTACTGCACGCACGGGAGAACCGGGAGTGGATGTGCAGGTCGGCACGGAACAACGGACAGGGCCTGCTTCCTGGGACGGCGGCGCGCGGCGGGGGCCGGTCCGATAGTGCCATGGCGTGCTGTCAGCGGCCCCCGCATCGGCCGGCCAGGACGGCCCCCGGTGCGCCTCGGCGCGTGCGATGAGTGACAATGCCAGTGCGGGCCGGTGGCCGCGGTAGCCCGGCGCCAGGCCCGCTGCCAGCCGGTATTCAGTAAGCAGCAGACGGGAGGCGGGCCGTGAACGCAGACCTGGCGGCATTGATCCCGCCCGCGGTGATCTGCGTCGCGGTGCTGGTCGCGGTGGGAGCGTTCCTGCGGCACGAGATGAGCTCGCGACGTGGCGGCGACGAGGACGACGCGGCCGAGCAGAATCGCGCCGCCGCCGGGATCGGCGATACGGGAATCGATCGCACTGTCACGGGCAGCGCTGGTGAAACTCCCAATGAAGGGCATGCAGAAACCACTGAGCGCGGTTCCGCGCCTCGCCAGTAGCCGCTAGTCAGCCTTGCATCGCAGCTGTGCATCAGCATTGTGGGCGACTAAGCGGCGCTGATTACGGAGAGTTACGCCGGCCTTCCGGAATGCCGTCATTCGCGTGTTCGAGGCAACTGGCTAGCACAATCATCGCCATCGCAATTGTCAAACGCAACGGTCCTGGTATATGTTTGGCAAACCTTAATATGCTGGCTGCAGAGGAAGGGCTGGACCCCATGGCACGGAAGATTACAACGACCGTCGTCTGCGACCTTCCTCACGATGACGAGGTCGTGAGTAAGGAGACGGTTTCGTTCTCCTTTGAGGGAACTGCGTACGAGATCGACGTGTGCACGGCACACGCCAAGGAACTGCACGACAAGTTCGGCGCGTACACCGGCAATGCCCGCCGTGCGGGTTCCGCCGCCCGCCGCCGCCGGTCCCGCAGCGGCCCGGGCCGCGAGCGCAGCGCGGAAATCCGCGCCTGGGCCCGCGACAAGGGTCACAAGGTAAGCGAGCGAGGGCGCATCCCGGCCACGATCATCCAGGAGTACGAGGCCGCCCACTGAGCACCGTCCGTGCCCCGGGGACGCGCAGGCCCGACCCGCCTCCCCGGCCCGGCCGGTAACCGCTCGCAGCGCAGCAGCAAGGCCAGCGGCGCACCGCGCGAACCGCGCGGTGCGCCGTGCTGTCTGGCGAGCGCAGGGCCGCTGGAGAGGCGCTGCCTTCCCTCCTCGCTCCCTCGGCGCTCCTTCGTCGCGCCTCATCGCTCGCCGGGAAAACAGCGCCGCGGCCTTGCGCTCGCTGGCCGGCTACGCCGGCGGCCCGTTGCTCGCTGGCCGGCTCCGCCGGCACGCCGCGGCCCGTTGCTCGCTGGCCGGCTCCGCCGGCGCGTCGCTCGCGGGGAAAACGGCGCCGCGGGCCGCCGCGGGCCGGGGCCGGCCCGGCCGGCCGGAGGGGCCGGTCTGATACATCTGCCTGCAGCGCGTTCGCTCCCGGCGTATCTGGGAACACCACCTCGGGTTCCACCAGTTGGATGGGGTGAACGCCACGTGGTGGGGGAACGTTTTACATGAGCGACATATTGCTTGTGCGAACGTCGCCCGGCACGCGGGCTAGCATGCGGAAGGGACAGGGCAGTACGCCTACCCCGACCGCTCTGTGAGGAGCGACGAGTATGTTCGAGAGGTTTACCGACCGGGCGCGGCGAGTTGTGGTCCTGGCGCAAGAAGAGGCCAGGATGCTGAACCACAACTACATCGGCACCGAGCACATCCTGCTCGGTCTCATCCATGAGGGTGAGGGCGTCGCGGCCAAGGCCCTTGAGTCGCTGGGGATCAGCCTGGAGGCGGTCCGCCAGCAGGTGGAGGAGATCATCGGGCAGGGCCAGCAGGCGCCGTCCGGTCATATCCCGTTCACCCCGCGGGCCAAGAAGGTACTCGAGCTCTCCCTGCGCGAGGCCCTGCAGCTTGGTCACAACTACATCGGCACCGAGCACATCCTGCTCGGCCTGATCCGCGAGGGCGAGGGTGTTGCCGCCCAGGTGCTGGTCAAGCTGGGCGCCGACCTGAACCGGGTGCGCCAGCAGGTCATCCAGCTGCTGCACGGCTACCAGGGCAAGGAGCCGGCCGCGTCCGGCGCCCAGTCCGAGGCCGCCCCGTCGACGTCGCTCGTGCTGGACCAGTTCGGCCGGAACCTGACCGCCGGGGCCCGCGAGGGCAAGCTCGACCCGGTGATCGGCCGGGAGAAGGAAATCGAGCGGGTCATGCAGGTGCTGTCCCGCCGGACCAAGAACAACCCGGTGCTGGTCGGCGAGCCCGGCGTGGGCAAGACCGCCGTCGTCGAGGGGCTGGCCCAGAAGATCGTCAAGGGCGAGGTCCCCGAGACGCTGAAGGACAAGCAGCTCTACACCCTGGACCTGGGCGCGCTGGTGGCGGGCTCGCGGTACCGCGGTGATTTCGAGGAGCGGCTGAAGAAGGTCCTCAAGGAGATCCGCACCCGCGGCGACATCATCCTGTTCATCGACGAGCTGCACACGCTGGTCGGCGCGGGCGCCGCGGAGGGCGCGATCGACGCGGCCTCGATCCTGAAGCCCATGCTGGCCCGGGGCGAGCTGCAGACCATCGGCGCGACCACGCTGGACGAGTACCGCAAGCATCTGGAGAAGGACGCCGCGCTCGAGCGCCGGTTCCAGCCCATCCAGGTCGCCGAGCCGACGATCTCGCACACGATCGAGATCCTGAAGGGCCTGCGCGACCGGTACGAGACCCACCACCGGGTCACGATCACCGACGACGCCCTGGTCGCCGCCGCGCAGCTGGCCGACCGCTACATCAGCGACCGGTTCCTGCCGGACAAGGCCATCGACCTGATCGACGAGGCCGGCTCGCGGATGCGGATCCGCCGGATGACCGCGCCGCCGGACCTGCGTGAGTACGACGAGAAGATCGCCGACGTGCGCCGGGAGAAGGAGTCGGCGATCGACTCCCAGGACTTCGAGAAGGCCGCGGCGCTTCGCGACAACGAGAAGCAGCTGATCGCGAAGAAGGACGCCCGGGAGAAAGAGTGGAAGGCCGGGGACATGGACACCCCGGCGGAGGTCAACGAGGAGCTCATCGCGGAGGTGCTGGCCACCGCGACCGGTATCCCGGTGTTCAAGCTCACCGAGGAGGAGTCGCAGCGGCTGCTCCGGATGGAGGAGGAGCTGCACCGCCGGGTGATCGGCCAGGACACGGCGATCAAGTCTCTGTCCCAGGCGATCCGGCGCACCCGGGCCGGGCTGAAGGACCCGAAGCGGCCCGGTGGGTCGTTCATCTTCGCGGGCCCGTCCGGGGTCGGCAAGACCGAGCTGTCCAAGACCCTGGCCGAGTTCCTGTTCGGCGACGAGGACTCGCTGATCCAGCTCGACATGAGCGAGTACATGGAGAAGCACACGGTGTCCCGGCTGTTCGGCTCACCGCCCGGTTACGTCGGCTACGAGGAAGGCGGGCAGCTGACCGAGAAGGTCCGCCGCAAGCCGTTCTCCGTCGTGCTGTTCGACGAGATCGAGAAGGCGCACCCGGACATCTTCAACTCGCTGCTGCAGATCCTGGAGGACGGGCGCCTCACGGACGCGCAGGGCCGGGTGGTCGACTTCAAGAACACCGTGATCATCATGACCACGAACCTGGGCACCAGGGACATCTCGAAGGGCCTGTCGGTCGGGTTCGGCACCGCGAACGAGTCGCGCGGCTCCTACGACCGGATGAAGACGAAGGTCAACGAGGAGCTCAAGCAGCACTTCCGGCCCGAGTTCCTGAACCGCGTCGACGACACGATCGTGTTCCACCAGCTCAGCCAGGACGAGATCGTCACGATCGTGGACCTGATGATCTCCAAGGTGGACGAGCGGCTCAAGGACCGGGACATGGGCATCGAGCTCCGCCCGGCGGCCAAGACGCTGCTGTCGGAGCGCGGCTACGACCCCGTCCTCGGCGCCCGCCCGCTGCGCCGCACGATCCAGCGGGAGATCGAGGACAGCCTGTCGGAGAAGATCCTCTTCGGCGAGCTCAAGGCCGGCCAGATCGTGATCGTGGACGTCCAGGGCTCCGGCCAGGCGGCCGAGTTCACGTTCAAGGGCGTGCCCAAGCCCGAGGCGGTGCCGGACGCCGTTCCGGCCACGATCGAGAGCAAGGCGGGCGCCCGCGGCACCAGCGCCAGCAGTGGCGGCGGCGAAACGGCCGCGTCCGCCGAGTAACCGGCAGGCCGGCCCAGGACCGGCCCGCCACCAGCACGGCAGCCAGCCGGCCTCCACCAGGAGGCCGGCTGGCTGGCTTTCTGCTGGCTGGCTTTCTGCTGGCGGGGATCAGGCCGGGAGGGCGAAGCGGTCGCCGTCCAGCGGCTCGGCCAGGCCGTCGGCGACCAGGCCGTCCAGGGCCCGGGCCCGCTGGGCGGGGTCCGGCCACGCTTGGGCGAGCTGGTCCGCGCTGACCGGGCCGCCTGCGGCGCGGAGGACGGCCAGCAGGCGGCCGCGGCACTGGCGGTCGCTGCCTTCGTACCTTGGCTGGCCGGGGGCGCGCAGCCCGGCGGGGGCGCCGGACCGGCGCCAGGCGCAGTGGGCGGCCACCGGGCAGGCCGGGCACCTGGGCCGCGAAGCCGTGCAGACCAGCGCGCCCAGCTCCATCACCGCTACCGACCAGCGGGCCGCCTGCGGGCCGTCGCCGGGCAGCAGGGACTGGGCCAGGGCGGTCTCCGCCGCGGTGGCCGACCGGGACGGGAACTCCTGGCCCCACTCCAGCCGGGCCAGCACCCGGCGGACGTTGGTGTCCAGCACCGCGTGCCGCTGCCGGTAGGCGAAGCTGGCCACCGCGGCCGCGGTATAGGCGCCCACGCCGGGCAGCAGGATCAGCTCGGCGACCGAGGCCGGCACCTGCCCACCGTAATTCTCAGTAAGGATCCGCGCCGTTTCGTGCAGCCGCAGCGCGCGGCGCGGATAGCCGAGCGTGCCCCATTGCCTGACCGCTTCGCCGGGCGGGCTTGCGGCCAGGGCCGGCGCGTCCGGCCAGCGCCCGAGCCAGGCCGCGTAGGCCGGCCGGACGCGGCTGACCGGCGTCTGCTGCAGCATGAACTCGCTGACCAGGACGGCCCACGGGGAGGCGTCCGGGCGGCGCCACGGCAGGTCCCTGGCCTGCGCGCCGTACCAGGCCAGCACGGGCTCGAGATACCGGTTTCCCATGACCAGCCGATCCTCGCATGATCCCGGGCGGCCCCGGCACGCCAGAACGGCACACGGCGGGTCGGAGCGGCGGGCGGTTCAGCCGAAGCGGTCGAGGATGGCCGACTCGGCGAGGCGGGACAGGCCTTCCCTGGCCATCCTGGCGTGCGCTGGGCTGACCCCGCTGACCTGCTGGAGTTCCTCGACCCCGGCGGCGAGCAGCTTCTGCAGGCCGCAAAAGCAGGCGGCGATGCGCTCGGCGGCGTCCCTGGGCAGCCGGGGGATCCGGGCCAGCAGCCGGTAGCCGTGCGGGCCGACCGCGTCGTCCAGCGTGCTGGGCGGGCCGAAACCCAGGGCCGCGGCCACCGTGGCCACCTCGAGCAGCTCGTCCGGGGACAGCCGGGCGAGCCCGGCCAGCGCGTCCACGGCCGGCGCGTAGTCGCGGATGAGCAGCTCGCGCTCGTCGGCCGTGCCGGCGACCAGCTCGTCGAGCTGCAGGGCGAGCTGGCGGCCGCCGGTGCCCAGCTCGTTCTGGTAGCCCTCGATCTCCGCGGCGATCCGGCGGACCATCTCCAGCCGCTGGGCAGCCGCGGCCACGTCGCGGACCGTGACCAGGTTCTCGATCTCCAGCGCGGTCAGCGAGCCGGACAGCTGATCCAGCCGGAGCCGGTAGCGCTCCAGCGTGCCCAGGGCCTGGTTGGCGTGGGACAGCACGGCGACCGAGTCCTCCAGGACGTGGCGGGTCCCGTCCAGGTACAGGCCGATCGTGCGCATCGACTTGCTGACCGCGACGACGGGGCGGCCGGTCTGGCGGGCGACCCGCTCGGCGGTCCGGTGCCGGGTCCCCGACTCGTCGGTCGGCAGCGCCGGGTCGGGCATCAGGTGGACCGCGGCGAGGACGATCGTGCCCGCGGCGGCGTCCAGGATGATGGCGCCGTCCATCTTGGCCAGCTCGCGGAGCCTGGTGGCGGAGAACGGGACGTCGAGCCGGAAGCCGCCAGAGCAGATCCCGGCGACGGCGTCGTCGTAGCCGAGGACGATCAGCGCCCCCGTGCTGGCCCGCAGGATCCGTTCCAGCCCGTCGCGCAGCACGGTGCCCGGGGCCATCGCCGCCACCACGGCACGCCGGCGTTCGTCTCGGCCGTCGCTCGCGTCAGGCACGGGACCCCCGGTAGGAAGGCTCTCAGTGCAGACACTGTAGCGGCGGCGGCGCTGGCCCGCGCATCCGTTAACGGGCACCCAGCAGCCCTGGGCCGGGACCTTGGTCCTGCCGGTGCCGGACCCTCGGCTCTGGATCGCTGGTGCGCCAGGACAGGAATCTTGCCTGTGTGCTGGACCCACCTGCCGAGGCGGCAGGCTGCCCGTACCGGGAGCCTGGCCGCATCGAGGGTGGTCCCCGGCTCCGCAAACCGCCCCGTCTTCCGCACGGCCGGAGGTGATCCAGTGGCCGGACCGCCCGTAGCGGCACCCATGACTCTCAGCGCGGTCGATGAACTGTGCCGGTCGGCCGGCCAGCCGGATACCCGCCGCCAGGCGGCCGACCTGATGCTGGCCCTGGCGACGGTGGAATGCCATGCCACCTTTGGCCCGGCCTGCGTTCCCCCGGCGCTGCTGCGTGATGTGGTCATCATCACCGCCGGGCTGGCCGGGCAACGGTGGCTGGAAGCCAACGCCGACGGGGCGGCTGACTTCACGGCGCTGGCGGCCACGCGGCAGCCGCCGCCGCTGCCGGAACTCGACCGCATTCTCGCTGGCCTGCTGTCGCACCGGTTCAGATTGCCAGCGCCGGCCGCCGCGGCCTGACGGCTTGCCGGGCAGCACAGTATCCCGCGGGCGGCTGGCCGGCGGTCCGCGCAGATAAGGCAGGGAAGCCCGGGGCTGCTCCCGGGCAGCCCCCGGAAAGAGCCTGAAGTGACCGAGCCATCGGGGCCGCCAGCGGGCGAACCATTCGCTGGTACGGCCGAGACGCATTCGGCAGTCGTGTTCTTCGCCGGTGACCGCGCCTGCAAGCTGAAGAAGCCAGTCGATCTCGGGTTCCTCAACTTCACCACCCGCGAGGCGCGGGCGGTGGCGTGTGCCCGGGAAGCCGCACTCAACCGGGAGTTCGCGCCCGATGTCTACCTGGGTGTGGCTGAGGTGCGCGGGCCGGACGGCCAGGTTTGTGATCACCTGGTGGTGATGCGGCGGATGCCGGCGGCGCGGCGGCTGTCCACACTGGTCCGTTCGCAAGCCCCAGTGACCAGGCCGCTCCGCCAGGTTGCCCGCATCATCGCCAGCCAGCATGCGAGGGCGGTTCGCGGCCCGCTGATCGCCGAGCAAGGCGGCCAGGATGCGCTGCGCGGGCGCTGGGCGGAGAACGTGGCGCGCACCAGGCAGCTGCTGACATCGCTCGGCCCGGACGGGCCGCTCGACCCGGCGGCGGTGGATGAGACGGACCGCCTCGCCATGCGGTTCCTGGCCGGCCGGGCGCCGTTGCTGGAGGCCCGCGCCAGCGCGGGGCGAGTGCTGGCCGGGCATGGCGATCTGCTGGCGGAGGACATCTTCTGCCTCGACGACGGACCGCGGATCCTGGACTGCCTGGACTTCGACGACAGGCTGCGGTGGCTGGACGGGCTCGACGACGCCTCGTTCCTGGCCATGGATCTCGAGCGGCTCGGCGCCGCGGCGCTGGCCGAGCAGTTCATCAGCGACTATGCGGAGTACTCCGGGGACCCGGCCCCGGCGTCGCTGCGTCATCACTATGTGGCCTACCGGGCCTTCGTCCGGGTCCTGGTGGCGTGCCTGCGCGTCAGCCAGGGCGATCCGGCGATGAGCTTCGATGCCCGCCACCTGGCCGACCTGACTCTGCGCCATCTGCGGGCCGGCGCGGTCACCCTCGTCCTGGTCGGCGGGCAGCCCGGGACCGGGAAGTCCGCGCTGGCGGGCGCGATCGCCGGAAGGCTCGGGTTCACGGTGCTGAACAGCGACAGGATCCGCAAGGAGCTGGCCGGGCTGCCCGCGGGCACCAGCGCCCGTGCCCCGTATGGCACCGGCCTGTACACCCCCGAGTGGACCGAACGCACCTACGCTGAACTGCTGCACCGCGCCCAGGCGCTGCTCGCTCAGGGCGAGTCAGTGATAGCCGACGCGTCCTTCAGCTCTGCCGGGCACCGGGCCGCCGCGGCTGCGCTGGCCGCGGGCGCCAGCGCTGATCTGGTGCAGCTGCGCTGCACCGCCTCGCCGGCCCTGGCGGCCCGGCGGATGGCGGCCAGGGGCAGTGCCGTCTCCGACGCGGATCCCCAGATCGCCGCGCACATGACCGCCAGCACAGTGCCGTGGCCAGAAGCGACAGTGATCGACACCGAGCCCGGTGGGACCGCCGGCGTGACCAGCGCCGCTCTGCATCAGGCGCTCAGCATTGTCCGGCCGCACGGCCCGGAGTACGTCTGGCTCCCGCGGCGGCCGGTCATGCTTCCCGGGTAGGCCCAGGCCCTCGCTCAGGACCTTCGTCTCTACTGACGGCGGCCGGTGCCCCGGTAAACCAATTTCAGGGTTTGACGGCAGGAGGTTCGCCATGGGCTGGGAGCCGATCAGGAAGCACGCATCCCCGGGCGTGCGAGCCAATCTCGCTGACTACGACCGGGCCGTCCGGGAATTCTCCTGGGACCAGGCGCGTGCCGAGCTTGACGGGCTGCCCGGCGGGCGCGGGCTGAACATCGCGCACGAGGCGGTAGACCGGCATGCCGCGGGGGCGCGCCGGAACGCGGTGGCGCTGCGCTGGGTGGCCAAGGACGGCACCGTCACCGACCTCACCTATGCCGAGCTGGCCCGGCGGACCAGCCGTTTCGCCAATGTGCTCAGGTCCCTGGGGGCCGGCCGCGGCGACCGGGTCTTCTCGCTGCTCCCCAGGATTCCCGAACTTTATGTGGCAGCCCTGGGGACGCTGAAGAACACGAGTGTCTTCTCCCCGCTGTTCCCCGCGTTCGGGCCGGAGCCGGTCTGCGAGCGGATGCGCATCGGTGACGCCAAGGTGCTGGTGACGACCCCTGAGCTGTACCAGCGCAAGATCGCGCCGATCCGCGGCCGGCTGCCGATGCTGGAGCATGTGCTCATCGCCGGTGAGCCGCCTGACGCCAGCACGATTGGCCTGGGCGGCGCGATGGCCAGGGCCGCGGATGAGTTCGAGATCCCGCCGACCGATCCGGAAGACATGGCGCTGCTGCATTTCACCAGCGGAACCACGGGCAAGCCCAAGGGCGCCATTCACGTGCATGGCGCCGTCGTCGCTCATTACGCTACCGCCGCGTTCGCGCTCGATCTGCACCCGGATGACGTGTTCTGGTGCACCGCCGATCCCGGCTGGGTCACCGGGACTTCCTACGGGATCATCGCGCCGCTCACCCACGGCCTGACGCTGCTCAGCGATGCGGCGGAATTCGATGCGAAGCGGTGGTACGGGCTGCTGGCCGAGAACAAGGTCACCGTGTGGTACACCGCGCCTACCGCCATCCGGATGCTGATGCGGTACGGACCGGAACTGCCCAGCTCCTACGACCTGTCCGCGTTGCGGTACATCGCCAGCGTGGGTGAGCCGCTCAACCCTGAGGCTGTCGTCTGGGGTCAGGACGTGCTCGGCCTGCCGGTTCACGACAACTGGTGGCAAACGGAGACCGGCGCGATCATGATCAGCAATTTCGCGTCGATGGACATCAGGCCGGGCTCGATGGGCCGGCCGCTGCCCGGTGTCACGACGGCGCTGCTGGAGCGCGGCACGGACGGCCGGGCGAAGGTCACCCGTGGCGCGGTGCACGAGATCACCGAGGCTGACGTGGAGGGTGAGCTGGCCTTGCGGCCCGGCTGGCCGTCGATGTTCCGCGGTTACCTGCACGACAAGGAGCGCTACGCGAAGGTGTTCGCGGGCGGCTGGTATCTCACCGGCGACGTTGCCCGCCGTGATGTCGATGGCTACTACTGGTTCGTCGCCCGCGCCGACGACGTCATCAAGTCCGCGGGGCACCTGATCGGCCCGTTCGAGGTGGAAAGCCTGCTGATGGAGCATCCGGCGGTCGCCGAGGCCGGGGTTATCGGCAAGCCGGATCCGGTGGCGGGGGAGATCGTCAAGGCGTTCGTGGCACTGAAGCCGGGCTGGGAACCCAGCGAGGAACTGCGCCGCGACCTGATCGCGTTCGGCAGGCGCCGGCTCGGCGCGGTCGCGCCGAAGGAGCTCGATTTCGACCAGAACCTGCCCCTGACCCGCAGCGGGAAGATCGTGCGCCGGGTGCTGAAAGCCAGGGAACTCGGGCTGGAAGCCGGCGACGTGTCCACCCTGGAGGGAGCGCCATGACCAGCCACGGCGCCGCGGCGCCGGGAGCACTGGCCGGCGGGGCGCACCGGAGCGAGCTGCTGCGCGAGATGCTGCTCATCCGGCGGTTCGAGGAGAAGTGCGTCGAGCTGTACAGCGCGGGTGAGATCCGCGGCTTCGTGCACCTGTACATCGGCGAGGAGGCCGTCGCGGTCGGCGTGAACCAGGCCCTCACGCCGGACGACAGCATCGTCTCGACCTACCGGGAGCACGGCCACGCCCTGGCGCGCGGCATCCCGGTGGAGGCCGTGATGGCCGAGATGTACGGCAAGACCACCGGGTGCAGCAAGGGCCGGGGCGGTTCCATGCACCTGTTCGACGCCGGACGCCGCTTCTACGGCGGCAACGCCATCGTCGGTGGCGGGCTGCCGCTGTCCGTCGGGCTGGCCCTCGCCAGCAAGCTGCGCGGCGATCAGCGTGTCACAGCGTGCTTCTTCGGCGACGGCGCCGTCGCCGAAGGCGAGTTCCACGAGTGCCTGAACCTGGCCGTGCTGTGGGACCTGCCGGTGCTGTTCTGCTGCGAGAACAACGGCTACGCGATGGGCACCGCGCTGGACCGCGAGCACGCGCAGACCGATCTGGCCCTGCGCGCGGCCAGCTATGGGCTGACCGCGTGGGCCGTGGACGGGATGGACGTGCTCAGCGTGGCGGAAGCGGCCCGCCGGGCGGCCGAGGCGATACGGGCTGGCGGCGGCCCGCACTTCCTCGAGCTGCGCACCTACCGGTTCCGTGCGCACTCGATGTATGACCCGGACCGTTACCGGGACAAGGCTGAGGTGGCGCACTGGCGGGAACGCGATCCGATCGACGCCCTCACCGCCAGCATGCGGGAGGCGGGCGAACTCTCCGACGGGGCACTCGCCTCGATCGAGGAGAAGCTGGCCGCGCAGATCGATGAATCGGTCACCGCCGCCCGGGCCGCTCCGGAGGAGCCCGTCAGCGACCTCACCAGGTTCGTCTACACCCCGGAGGCGTCATGAGCACCCACACGGCACCGGGCAAGAGCGGGGCAAGGCGGGCCGGGACCGCCAAAACCAGCTACCGCGAGGCCATGCGCGCGGCGATCCGCGAGGCGATGCTGCGTGATGACCGGGTCTTCCTGATGGGCGAGGACGTGGGGCGGTACGGCGGCTGCTTCGGGGTCAGCCTCGGCCTGCTGGAGGAGTTCGGCCCGGAGCGGATCAGGGACACCCCACTGTCGGAGTCGGCGTTCGTCGGTGCGGGCATCGGTGCCGCGATAGCCGGCCTGCGGCCGATCGTCGAGATCATGACGGTCAATTTCAGCCTGCTCGCGCTGGACCAGATCATGAACAACGCGGCGACACTGCTGCACATGTCCGGCGGGCAGTGCGGCGTGCCGCTGGTCATCCGGATGACCACGGGGGCTGGCCGGCAGGTTGCCGCGCAGCACTCGCACAGCCTGGAAGGCTGGTACACGCATATCCCCGGCCTCAAGGTGCTCGCGCCCGCAACGCTGGACGACGCACGCTGGATGCTGTGGCCCGCGTTGCAGGACCCGGACCCGGTGCTGATCTTCGAGCACGGCTCGCTCTACAACATGCAGGGCACTCTCGCCGAGCCGCCCGGCCCGGTCAGCATAGCCACGGCCGCGATCCGCCGGCCTGGCACCGACATCACCCTGATCACCTACGGCGGCACCCTCGGCAAGACGCTTTCCGCGGCCGGTGAACTGGCCTCCAGCGGGATCGACGCCGAGGTCATCGACCTGCGGACGCTCCGCCCGCTGGATGACGCCACCGTCCTGGAATCCGTCAGCAGGACCCATCGCGCGGTGATCGTGGACGAGGGCTGGCGCTCCGGCAGCCTGTCCGCGGAAATCAGCGCCCGGATCACCGAGCAAGCGTTCTACGAACTCGACGCGCCGGTGGAACGGGTCTGCAGCGCCGAGGTGCCGATGCCTTACCCGGGGCACCTGGAGGAGGCAGCGCTACCGCAGGTCGCCGGTATCGTCGCCGCTGCCCGGCGGGCGGTGGGGTAAGTTGCCGGACTTCCTGATGCCCGTGCTCGGTGCCGACATGGACGAGGGCACGGTGGTGGAGTGGCTGGTCAAACCCGGCGACCAGGTCCGCAAGGGCGACATCATCGCCGTCATCGACACGTCCAAGTCAGCGATCGAAGTCGAGTCGTTCCACACCGGTATCGTCCAGCGCCTCGTCGTGGGTCCCGGGGAGACCGTGCCGGTCGGGACGGTGCTCGCGGTCATCGGTGAGCCGGCCGTGGAGACGGTTCCGCCGGCCGTGGAGGCGGTTCCGCCGGCCGTGGAGACGGCTCCGCAGCCGGCGGAGCCGCACCCCGCTGACGCAAGCTCGCCACTGATCCGGCATCTCGCGCGTGACCTCGGAGTCGACCTCACCCAGGTAACGGGGACCGGGCGGGCAGGCACCATTACCCGCGCCGATGTGGAGCGGGCGGCGGCCCGGCCGCCGGTGCCCACGCCGTCCGGCCGGAAGCGGCGGGAGACAGCGCCGCACGCCACGCCGCGGCGGGCAGCGCCACGGGCGGCCCGCCAGCGGGTCTCACCCCGCGCGCGCCGGGTCGCCGGGCAGCTCGGAGTCGAGGTTTCCGGCCTCACCGGCAGCGGGCCCGGCGGCGCCGTCCGGGAAGCCGATGTGCGGAAGGCCGCGGCGCTGCCCCAGACGGCCAGGCAGCAGCCGCCCCCGGCGCCGGAACAGGACAGGGCGGCAGCGGTGACCCGGGCCGCGGACCGGACACAGGCGATGCGGCAGGCGATCGGCCGGCTGATGGCCAGATCCAAGCGCGAGGTGCCGCACTACTACCTGAGCAACACCGTGGACATGACCGCCGCCATGAGCTGGCTGCACCAGCGGAACCGTGAGCTTGCCGTCTCCGAGCGGCTCGTGCCAGCGGCGCTGCTGCTCAAGGCCACCGCGGCAGCCGCCCGGCAGGTGCCGGACCTGAACGGCTACTGGGAGGACGACCATTTCGTGCCGGGCACCGCCGTCCACCTCGGCGTGCCGATCTCGCTGCGCGGCGGCGGGCTGCTCACTCCCGCCATCCACGACGCCGCCGACCTGGCGCCCAGCGAACTGATGGCACGGCTGCGCGACCTGGCCACCAGAGCCCGCTCCGGCCGGCTGCGCCGCGCGGAGCTGACCGAGGCCACGATCACCGTGACGAACCTCGGCGACCAGGGCGTGGAGGCCGTATTCGGGGTGATCTTCCCGCCTCAGGTGGCGCTGGTCGGGATCGGCAAGGTCACCGAGAAACCGGTCGCCGTGAACGGCCTCATCGGCGCACGTCCCACCGTCATCACCACTCTGTCCGCCGACCACCGGGCGAGTGACGGGTACACCGGAGCCCGCTTCCTGGCGGCCCTTTCCGACCTGCTGCAACGACCGGAGGAACTGTGACACCCGAACAAGCACGCCTGGCTATCGACGAGTCCCTGGTGCAGGCGGCCCCGGACGCAGACCCGGGTTCGCTGGCTCCCGATGCTGACCTGCGGGACACGCTCGGACTCGACTCGCTGGACTTCCTCCGCTTCATCGAGACGCTCAGCGAGCGAACCGGGCGCCGGATCGATGAGGACGATTACCCGCAGCTGGCCACCCTGGCCAGCGCGGTCAAGTTCCTCGCCGATCGCTGAGCCGGGCCCGGCGCCGGGCGGGGTCAGAGCTTGTAACCGATATCCCGCAGGAGCTGATGCCGTCCGGCCGCGTCAGCCTCGGTCTCGACGCCGACGGGCGGCGACCCGTCGATCACGCCGATGACGCCCCGGCCCTGGCCGGTGACGGCAACGAGGACCTCGACGGCGTTGGCGGTCGCGCAGAAGACCGTGCACACCTCGGGGACCGCCTTGACCGGGTTCATGACGTTCACCGGGAACCCGCCCCGCAGCATGATCACGAACACGTGACCGGCGGCAATGGCCTCAGCGCTGGCCACCGCCAGCCCGGTCAGCCCGGCGTCATTCCCTGATCTGCGGATCAGGCGAGCGGCGGAAGCCTCGCAGAACGCGATGCCGAAGCGGAGAGCCTGGCCCACCCCCGCCAGCGCTTCGTGCAGGTCCTCGACCGTCTTGATGAAATGGGCCTGCCCGACGATGACATTGACATCGTCCGGCTTGTCCAGGGCCACCGCTTCGAACGACACCGTCATGGCGCACCTCTGTATCCGGCCGGCCGGGTGGCGCAGGCGGTTCCGGCGGCATCGATCGCGACCTGCACCTCGGGTCCGGCCCGGCGGAGCGTTACGTAGCCCCGGCTAGCGAGCAATGTGAACATCCGGGCATTCTCGCGCAGGACGTCGGCGCGCAGGGTAGGCACGCCACGGGCGGCAGCCGCGGCAACGAGGGCATCCAGCAGGTAGGGGCCGAGCCAGCCCCGCCAGCCCGCGGCAACGGTGAGCGCGAAATCGCCGTTGCCATCGGGCAGCAGGGCGTAACCCGCTTCGCCGACGATCCTGTCCCCGGTCCCGGAAACGACCGCGACCAGGCGATAGCCGCCCTCCTCAGCGGCCCGGGTCAGCTGCTCGAGGAACCGCGGGCCCGGGTGGGAGAACCCGAAGAACCGGCGGTAGCGGTCATCGTCGGAGAGCCCCTCGAACAGGGCATCCAGCCCGGCGGCATCGGCCCTCCGCACGGTCCGTATGGTGAGCACCCGGCCGCTGGGAAGCGGCACGGTCTCGAGGACGCCGTCGGCCGTGTCAGCGCCAGGCTCAGCGTGAGCTACCGCCATCGGACCTCCCGTGCCGGCCATCGCCCGAACCCGGTGATGGCCGCGCTTCTTCCGGGCCGGCCCGCTGTCGCGGGCCCGCCGGAACCGCTACCTGGGCTCATAGTCGGCAGGAGGATCCCGCCGGGGAAGGGCCGGCGGCCGGTAACAAGAGGGACCAAAGACCCGGGCCGGCCGCGGGGATCCGGGCGTACCTTCGGTGGTAACACCGTTGCGGGTGGCCCGGCAGCGAGCGGCATGACCCCGGGGAAGCTGATGACCAAGGACGAAGCAACCGCGCTCCTGGCGGAGGCACTGAACAGCATCGCCCCGGAGGTGGATCTCGGCGCCGTCGACCGTGACGTCCTCCTGCAGCAGGCGGCGGACATCGACTCGGTCAGTTTCACGGCCCTGGTGGCGGCCATCCATGACCGGGCCGGCATCCAGATCCCCGTCCGGGATTATCCGAAGCTGGCCACGGTCAACTCCTTCGTGGCCTACCTGATGTCGGCGCGGCGCCCGGCAGATTCCCGCTGACCGTTCCGGCGGGCCGTGAGCGCTGGCCTAGCCGGTGATCCGGATCCGGAGACGGCGGAAGCCCTTGCCCTTGTTCTCGATCTTGGCGACCTCGATGCGGCCGATCTGGCTGGTGGTGGCCACGTGGGTGCCGCCGTCGGCCTGCTGGTCGAGGCCGACGATGTCGATGATGCGCACCTCTTTGACCTCGGGCGGAACCAGGTTGGTCGCGGTGCGGATGATGTCGGGCAGGGCGAAGGCCTCGTCCCTGGGCAGCACCCGGGCGACGATGGCGCGGCCGGCCGCGATCTCGGTGTTGCAGGCGTTCTCGACCGCTTCCTTGAAGCCGGGCGGGACCTCGGGCAGGTCGAAGTCCATGCGGGCCACGCCGGGCTCCATGTTGCCGCCGGTGACCAGCGAGCCGTAGTCGCGGAACACCACGCCGCACAGGACGTGCAGGCCGGAGTGGGTGCGCATGAGCGCGGTCCGGCGCTCGTCCTCGACCGCGCCGCGGACCGCGGTGCCCGGCGGCGGCACGGGGTCGCCCTCGGCGGCCAGCAGGTACAGATCGTCGCCCTTGCGCGCGCCCACGATGCGGGTCTGCACGCCGCCCCACAGCAGCACGCCGTGGTCCGGCGGCTGGCCGCCGCCACCCGGGTAGAAGGCCGACTGGTCGAGCACGATGCCGTCGTCGCCGGACGCCAGCACGGTGGCGTCCCATTCACGGAGGGTCTGGTCGTCCAGTTCGAGGCGGTGCGTCCGCCATGCGGTCTCGCTCACGGAGCCGAGCTTAACCATACCCGTGGCGCTGGACCGGCGCCGGGCGCGGGTCTGGGCGTCTACCAGGGGCCGTAAGGGCCCTGGCGGGACGAGCCGGAGCCGCCACCGCGGAACTCCCTGACCCGTGGGCGCACGTCGGTCAGGTACACGGCCGCAGCCACGAACGCGGCCACGGACAGGATGCCGATGGCGGCGAACCCGGAGGACGCCGCCGTGCCAAGCCCGATCGCCGTCGCCACACCGGTGATGATCAGCCAGATCGGCTTGGTCTGCTTGCTGGCCGCCACGAAGGCCGCGGACGGCCGGCGGATGGCGTCGACGAAGGCCCACACTTCCACGATCAGTGCGGCCAGGGCCAGCACCTCGAAGAACCAGCTGAGCGCGGAATACGCACCCGGGTTGCTGAAAATCACTCTGCCAGGCTATCCGCTGCGGGCCGCGACTTGGAACGGTACGCAGCGGTCTGCCGGGGCAAGGTCAGCGCGCCGGGATCGCCAGCATGGCGCGGGCCTCGCCGGTGCTCATCGCGGGCCGCTGGGCCAGCTCAGCCAGCTCCGCCGCGCGGGTGACCAGCTCGGCGTTGCTGGCCACCGGGCGGCCGCGGGCGAACGTGACCGTATCCTCCATGCCGACCCGCAGATGCCCGGCCGACGCCACCGCGGCCAGCATGACCGGCAGCGAGGTCCGGCCGACCCCGGTGGCCGACCAGGTCGCCCCGGCGGGCAGCGCGGCCGCGGCCTGGACCACCTGCTCGGCCGTGCCCGGCATACCGCCGGGCACGCCCATCACCAGGTCGCAGTGTACGTGCCCGCCCGCGGGCGGCCCGAGCTCGTCGAGCAGCCGGTGCAGCGCGGCCACCTGGCCCATGTCGAACAGCTCGAACTCCGGCACCACGCCGGTCGCCTGGGTCTTCGCGTACAGCTCCTTCATGAACGGCCACGGGTTGCTGAAGACCTCGTCGCCGAAGTTCACCGTGCCGCAGGTCAGCGAGCAGGCGTCGGGTGCCGCGTCGAGCACCGCCAGCCGCGGCCCGAACCCGTCGCTGACCGCCCCGCCGGTGGACAGCTGGACGATCAGGCTGGTCGCCTCCCGCACCGCCTGCACGGTGTCCTTGAGCCGGGTCAGGTCCAGGGTGGGCCGCGCATCAGCGTCCCGGATGTGGATGTGGATCACGGCGGCGCCGGCGGCCTCGCAGTCGACCGCGGTGGTAACCAGCTCGTCCAGGGTGACCGGGAGCGCGGGCACCCTGGCCTTGTCCAGCTCGGCCCCGGTCGGGGCGACGGTGATCAGCGTGGCGGCGCGGCCCGGCGGGCGGCCGGCCTGGCTGGGCGGGCGGGAAGCCGATGCGGTGGTCATGAACGGAAGGATGCCTGCCCAGCAGGAACGCGGGCAAGCGCCGGCGCCGGCGGGGTCACCGTGGGCAGGGCGAGCGTGACCCGCAGCCCGTGCGGCTCGCTGGGCTCCGCCCGCACCGTTCCGTGGTGAGCCGCGGCGATCGCGGCCACGATGGCCAGGCCGAGCCCTGATCCCTGGCGCTGCGGCGGGGCGCCCGCCCGGTAGAACCGGTCGAAGATCCGCGGCAGCTCGGCGGGCGGCACGCCGGGACCGTCGTCGCTCACCTCGATGCGGACCATGCCGTCGTGGGCCGCCGCGGTGATCCGGTCGGCCTGCGCGCGGCGAACGCCCTGGTGTTCGGCAATCTCAACGGGAATCTCGAGCTCGGCCTGGTCGGGACCATGCTCTTCGAAGCGCGGGACTGGGCCGACTCCGATCCGCGGGTGCTCAGAGTGCAGCGGGCCTGGTCAGCCTGCATGGTCCAGCACAAGCTGAGCTATAAGTCGACCGTCGACCTGGAGGCGGACCGGATCTGGCCGAACCCGCCGACGCGGGCCGAGATCACGACCGCGGTGGCGGACGTGCGCTGCAATCACCAGGTCAACCTGACGAACACCTACCTCACCGTGGAGGCCGCCTACCAGCACGCCGTGCTGACCCAGAACACGCCCGACGTTCAGCAGTCGCAGGCTGACTTCGCGACCATGCAGCAGCGCGCGGAGCAGGTGCTCGCGCTGCCCGCGGCTGATGTCCTGCGGCTCAGCCGGGCCCAGGTCGCCGTGGTCAGCTCCCTCCTGGTGCCCCGGGTTCACAGCCACGACGGAACGTGACCGGCCTGGTCGTCGGTGGGGTTCAGCGGGGGCATGGGATGATGCCGAGCCATGCGAGCGGTGGTCCAGCGGGCAAGCACGGCAAGCGTCGAGGTGGCGGGGCAGGCGGTGAGCCGCCTGCCCCGCCCCGGCCTGGTCGTGCTGCTCGGCGTGACCCACACCGACACCGCCGCGCAGGCGGCCGCGCTGGCCAGGAAGATCTATCAGCTGCGGATCCTGCCCGGCGAGAAGTCCGCTGCGGACACCGCCGCGCCGCTGCTGGTGGTCAGCCAGTTCACGCTGTACGGGGAGACCAGCAAGGGCCGCCGGCCGACCTGGCAGGCGGCCGCGCCGGGCCCGGTGGCGCAGCCGCTGGTGGGCGCCTTCGTGGCCGCGCTGCGGGAGGCCGGCGCCGAGGTGGAGACCGGCATCTTCGGTGCCGACATGCAGGTCATGCTGGTCAACGACGGACCGGTGACGCTGATCCTGGAGGGGTAACGGCGCCACCGCCGGGCAGGTCGTCCTGGCCCAGGTTGTGCCGGGTGAAGGCGAGCGCCTCGGCCAGATCGCCGCGCCGTTCCTGGCTGCTGGCCGCGCGGCGGGTGTTGACCTCGAGCACCACCATGCCGCGGTAGCCGCTGCCGCGCAGCTGCTGGAGCAGCTCGGCGCAGGGCTGGAAGCCCCGGCCCGGGACCAGGTGCTCGTCCGGCAGCCCCATTTTGGTGCCGTCGGCCATGTGCACGTGGGCCAGCCGCGGGCCCAGCTCCGCGGCCATGGCCAGGGCGTCGGACCCGGACACGGCGGTGTGCGACAGGTCAAGAGTGGCGTGCTTGACGTCCATCTCGGCCGGGTTCCAGTGCGGCGCGTAGGCGGCCACCTCGGCGCCGCGGGACAGCGGGTACAGGTTCTCCACCGCGAACACGATGCCGGTCTCGTCGCCCAGGCTGGCCAGGCCGGCCTCGAAGTCCCTGGCGTAGTCCCGCTGCCAGCGGAACGGCGGGTGCACCACGACCACCCCGGCGCCCAGCTCGGCGGCGACTGCGGCGGCGCGCTTCAGCTTTCCCCACGGCTCGCGTCCCCACACCCGCTGGGTGATCAGCAGGCAGGGGGCGTGCACGGCCAGCACCGGGACCTGGTGGTAGTCCGAGAGCCGGGCCAGGATGGCCGCGTCCTGGCTGATCAGCTCGGTGGAGACCATGACCTCGACGCCGTCGTAGCCGAGCTGGGCGGCCATCTCGAAGGCCTCGGGGGTCTTCTCCGGGAACACCGACGCGCTGGACAGGGCCACCAGCGGACCGCGGTGGGCCGTGTGGCGAGTCACGGCGTCAGCTTATGCCGCCGCGCGGGCTGCCGGCGCGGGGCTGTCGGTCCCCGCCGTTACGCTGCGGTCATGGCGAAGTCACCGGCCGCGCTGTTCCAGTGCTCGGAATGCGGGTGGCGCACGATGCGGTGGGCCGGCCGGTGCGGCGACTGCCAGGGCTGGGGCACGGTCGCCGAGGTCAAGGTCCCGCCCGCGGCGGCGCGGCCGGGGTCGCGCAGCGGCAGCCGGGCCGGGGCCGCCGCCGCGGCGGCCTCCGCGCCGGCCGTGCCGATCACCGAGATCGACGTCAGCGCGGCCGCGGCCCGGCCCACCGGGCTCGAGGAGCTCGACCGGGTGCTGGGCGGCGGCCTGGTGCCCGGCGCGGTCGTCCTGCTGGCCGGCGAGCCGGGCGTGGGCAAGTCCACCCTGCTGCTCGAGGCCGGCTCGCTGGCCGCCGAGACCGGCCCGGTGCTGTACGTCACCGGCGAGGAGTCGGCGGCCCAGGTACGGCTGCGGGCCAGCCGGGTCGGCGCGGTCAGCCCGAAGCTCTTCCTGGCCGCCGAGACCGACCTGGCCGCGCTGCTCGAGCACGTCGAGGCCGTTGGCCCGGGGCTGCTGATCGTCGACTCGGTGCAGACCATCACCGCCGCGGGCGTCGACGGCACGCCCGGCGGCGTCACCCAGATCCGCGAGATCACCGCCGCGCTGATCGCGGTGGCCAAGCAGCGGATGCTGACCACCGTGCTCGTCGGCCACGTCACCAAGGACGGCTCGATCGCGGGCCCGCGGGCGCTCGAGCACCTGGTCGACGTCGTCCTGCAGTTCGACGGCGACCGGAACTCCCCGCTCCGCACGGTGCGCGCGCTGAAGAACCGGTACGGCCCGACGGACGAGTTCGGCTGTTTCGAGCTGGGCGAATCCGGGCTGACCGGCCTGCCGGACCCGAGCGGGCTGTTCCTGTCGCAGCTGGCCGAGCCGGTGCCCGGCACCTGCGTCACGGTCACCATGGAGGGCCGCCGCCCGCTGGTCGCCGAGGTGCAGACGCTGGTCTGCCCGGCCACCGCCGAGGTCCCGCGCCGGGTCACCTCCGGCCTCGACAACGCCCGGGTCGGCATGATCCTCGCCGTGCTGCAGCGCCGGGCCGGCGCCTCGATCGGCCGCCAGGACGTCTACGCCGCGACTGTCGGCGGCGTCCGCCTCACCGAGCCGTCGGTGGATCTCGCCGTCGCCCTGGCCGTGGCCAGCGCGGCAGCCGACCTCAGCATCCCCCGCAAGGTCGTGGCGATCGGCGAGGTCGGCCTGGCCGGCGAGATCCGCCGGGTCCCCGGGATCTCCCGCCGCCTGGCCGAGGCCGAGCGGATGGGGTTCCGCTGCGCGATCGTCCCGCCGGGCTCCGGCGGCCTGCCGGCCGGCCCGGGGGCCGTGAACGGCTCCGGTCCCCTCACCGACATCCGCGAGGCCAGCGACGTGCGCACCGCCATCGCCGCCGCCCTGGGCTGACCGGGGAGCCGGCGGCTACTGGTACTGGCTGATGACTGAGTCGCCGAACCGGGCCATCTCCTCCCGCTGCGGGGAGAACTGCAGCAGCATCAGGCCCACCCCGGCGTCCTCGTACGCCCGGAGCCGGTCGGTGATCTGCTGCGGGGTGCCGATCAGGCCGCTGCGCAGGCCCCGGTTGGACACGCTGTACTCCTCCAGCGACACCCGGGATTCGAGCTGCGAGCCCTCCACGAAGTCCTGGTAGGACGCGTACGCCTCGGGCGAGGACCGGACGTCGAGGATCCGGTTCAGCTCGGCCTGGGCCTCCTCCTCGGTGTCCCGGCAGATCACGTAGCCGGACACGCCGAACACCATCGGCGGCTGCCCGGCCTCCGCCCGGCGGCCGTTCAGGTCGGCCACCTTGCCCGCGATGACCTCGGGGGCGTCGCCGTGCATCACGTACGCGTCGGCCTGGGCCGCGATGACCTCCTTGGCCTTGGGCGACTCGCCGCCCATGTAGACCATCGGCGGCCGGGACGGCTTGGGCTCGAGCACGGCCCCGTCCAGCTGGTACAGCGGGCCCGAGTGGGTCACGGTGTCCTCGCGGAGCAGCCGCCCGACCACGTCCAGCCATTCCTGCGTCCGCGCGTACCGGGCGTCGTGCACGTCGAACGGCGCGCCGTACTGCGCGGCCTCGTCCTTCCACCAGGACGACACCACGTTCAGCGACACGCGGCCCGGGGCGATCACGTCCAGCGTGGAGAGGGCCTTGGCAGTCAGCGACGGCGAATGGTAGTTGGGCCGGACCGCGAGCATCAGCTCCAGCGTACGGGTCGCCGCGGCGATGGCCGGGGCCAGCGTCCAGCAGTCCAGCGACGGCGCCCGGTGGCCCTTGATGTCGTTCAGGTTCAGCTCGGCGATCAGGCTCAGGCTGAACCCGGAGTCCTCGCTCGCCACCGCCAGGTCCCGCAGGTACGGCCAGGCCACCGGCATCTGCTCGTCGGCCACGTTGCGCAGCCAGCCGCCGAAGATCGGCATCCAGTACCCGAAACGCATCAGGGAACTCCTCTCCGGGCCCAGGCCCGGGTTCTTTCCGGATTACGCTGCCTGGTCCGCGGAGCGCACCTGGTCGAGCAGGCCGCCGAGGTAGCGGGCCACCGCGGGCAGCGCGGGGCGCGGGGCGGCAGCCTCGATGCCGGCGTTGTAATTGGTCGTCGTGTTCACGTCGTAGGTGACCAGCCGGCCGTCCGCGGTCTCGATGAACTCGAACCCGGCGATGCCGATCCCGTGCGCGGCGGCGAACTCCCGGTACCGGCCGATGACCGGGTGGTCGAACCCGTCCCGAAGCGCGAACAGGCTCGGCGCGGCTGCGTCCCGGGCAGCGCCAGGCCCAGCGCTGCCGGGCACCACCGCGCACGCGTCCGCCGGGCACAGCTCGAACCCGCCGCGCGCGGTGTCCGCGGTGAGCGCGTAGCGGAACTCGCCGCCGACGAACTCGGCCCGGGTGATGAACGGCGCGGCCGCGCGCAGGTACTCCTGCACCAGCGTGATGCCGTCGACCGGGGCCTCGTAGTCCGGCCCGGCCAGGTGCTCCGCCAGCTCCTCGTGGCTGGACCACAGCCGCACGCCCAGGCCCTTGCCGCCCTGGTTGTGCTTGGTGATGAACGGGGCGGGCATCATCGCGGCGGCGCCGGCCAGCCCGTCCCGGCCGGCCACCGCGATCGTGGCCGGCACGTCGAACCCGGCCGCGGCCAGCGCGGTGAGCTGGTCGACCTTGCTCATCTCCAGCTCGAGCACCCGGCGGCCGTTGACCACCACCCGGCCGTGCGCCTCCAGCCAGCACAGCACGCCGCGGGTCAGGTCCTTGGCGTACGGGTGACCGCGGGTGTGCGACGACGCGCTCATCCGGGACCAGAACACGCCGTCCGGCGGCGGCCCGGTCAGGTCCAGCACGCCGTCGCCGAGCAGCCACTGCTCGTGCGGCACCCCGGCGGCGTCGAAGGCCGCGCCGAGCGGTGCGTACCAGTCCGGGTTCTCGTGCAGGACGTGCACCTTCATCCGCGGCAACCTCCGCAACCCGCCTCGCCTGGCCCCAGCATCAGGGTAAGCGACGGGATCACGCGCGCCCCGGGGCGGCTCCGGTCCGGGCGGCGGCCCGCTGAACCGGCTGCGTAACCCATCCAGCAGAGGCTGGCGTCGCCGGAACCTAGTGCCGCCGCGGATAGGCGGCGGCCGCCGCGAGCAGCGCCTCGTTGGCTTCGTGGTCGCCGATCGAGATGCGCGCGCCGTCCCCGGCGAACGGCCGGACCGCGATGCCGGCCGCTTCGCAGCCCGCGGCGAAGTCCAGGGTGTCCTCGCCGAGCGGCAGCCAGACGAAGTTGGCCTCGGTCGGCGGCACGGTCCAGCCCTGGGCGAGCAGCTCGCCGCGGACCCGGCCGCGCTCCTTGACCACCTCGCCCACCCGGTCGAGCAGCTCGGACTCGGCCTCGAGCGAGGCGATCGCGGCGGCCTGGGCCAGCGCGTTCACGCTGAACGCGAGCATGGTCTTGCGGACCGCGCCGGCCACCGGCCCGGCCGCGATCAGGAACCCGACCCGCAGCCCGGCCAGCCCGTAGGCCTTGGAGAACGTGCGCAGCACGGCGACGTTGGGGCGGCCGGCCGCCAGCTCGATGCCGTCGGGGACGTCCGGGTCGCGGATGTACTCGTGGTAGGCCTCGTCCAGCACGACCAGGCAGGACTCAGGGACCCGGTCAAGGAACCTGGTCAGCTCGGCCTCGCGCACCACGGTGCCGGTGGGGTTGTTGGGGTTGCAGACGAAGATCAGCCGGGTCCGGCCGGTGACCGCGTCCGCCATCGCGTCCAGGTCGTGCGTCGCGCCGGCCAGCGGAACCTGCACCGAGGCGGCGCCGGACAGGCCGGTCAGGATCGGGTAGGCCTCGAACGACCGCCACGCGTACATGACCTCGGTGCCCGGCTCGGCCGCCGCCATGAGCAGCTGCTGCGCCACCCCGACCGAGCCGCAGCCCACCGCGACCTGCTCCGGCTGGACGCCGAACCGGTTGGCGATCGCGTCGGTCAGCGCCACCGCGCCGTTGTCCGGGTAGCGGTTGATCCCGGCGGCCGCGTCGGCGATCACCTTGATCACCGAGGGCAGCGGCCCGAACGGCGTCTCGTTGGACGACAGCTTGAACGTCTGGCCGTCCGGGCTGACCGGGACCTTGCCCGGCACGTAGGCGCGGAAGCCGTCAAGAATGGCCCGCAGCTGCGGAGATTGCGTCGACACCGTTGTCCTCCCGGGCCTGCCCGGCAGTCCTGCCAGCCGGAACGCTTCCGGCTACGCTGGCCCCTGCCGGCGGCTCTGTTCAGTAAGCTACCGCGCGGTTAAGGTGATCAAGTGAACAGGCTGGGTGAGCTGGAGCGCGCCATCATGGACATCCTGTGGGAAGCGGCTGAACCGCTGACGGTGCGCCAGGTCAGCGGTGGGCTGACCGAGCGTGACCTGGCCCACACCACGGTCATGACGGTCCTTGACCGCCTCGCGAAGAAGGGCTTTGCCCGGCGCGAGCGGGACGGCCGGGCGTGGCGCTACCGCGCGGCCGGGACCCGGGAGGCGTACGTCACCGAGCTGATGCTGAACGCCCTCGACCAGACCGGCGACCGGCCGGCCGCGCTGGCCCGGTTCGTGCGCAGCGTGTCCGGCGCGGAGGCGCGGGCCTTGCGCCGTGCCCTCGAGGCGCTCGAGGCCCAGAACGGTTCCGCGGCGGGGGCGGACCAGCGGTGTCCCCCGCCCTCCTGATCGTTGCCGCGGTCGCTGCCGGGAGCGTCCCGGCTGCCTCGGTGCTGGCCCGTGCCCGCTGGCCAGCCCGGTCCCCGGCCGCGGCAATCGTGCTCTGGCAGGCCCTGGGCCTGGGCTGGGGGCTGGCCGCGGTCGGCACGGCGGCCGGGCTCGGCGCGCGCAGCGACCACGCCGGGGTAGCGCTGTCCGCGCTGGCCTTCGCCCGGCAGACGTTCGAGGGCCACGGGCCCGGTGGCCTGGCCGGCGCCACGCGCCTCGGCTTCGTGGCCGCCTCGCTGGTGCTGTTCGTGCTGCTGGTCTGGGTGCTGGTGGCGTCGTCGGCGGCGGTGCTGCGGGCCCGGCGGCGGCAGCGGGAACTGCTCAGCCTGCTCGGCCACGGCGACCCGAAGGTGCCCGGGGCCCTGGTCGTCGACCACCCGGCGGCGGCCGCGTACTGCGTGCCCGGGCTGCGGTCGCGGATCGTGGTCAGCGCCGGCACGCTGGAACTGCTGGACCAGGCCGAGCTGGCCGCGGTCCTCGCGCACGAGCGGGCGCACCTGCGGGAGCGGCACGACCTGGTGCTGCTGCCGTTCACCGCGCTGCTGCGGGCGTTCCGCTGGTCGCCGGCCGCGCGCGATGCGGCCGGGTCGGTGGCGCTGCTGCTGGAGATGCTGGCCGACGATCACGCGGTGGGTTACGTGGCCGCGGCGGCCGCCGCCGCCGGGGGGCGGGGGCGCGGGCGGCAGCGGCCGGCCCGTCCGCTGGCCATGGCACTGCTCCGGGTGGGCGCGGCCGGGCCGGGGACGGTGCCGTGCGGCGCGCTGGCCGTGGCCGACGGGGGTGACGTGGCGGTGCGGGTGGCGCGGCTGCTCGCCCCGCCGCCCGGGCTGCGGGCGGCGGCGCTGGCGCTGGTCGGCTGCACGGCCGCGGCGCTGGTGGCCGTGCCGGCCGCGTTCCTGCTGCTGTCCTTCTGAGGCGCCGCTTGCTGCGGTGCGGCTTCCTGCGGCGCTATTTCCTGCGGTGCTGCCCGGCGGGTTAGCCGTCGTCGGCCGCGCGGTTGCGGTCGAGCCGCTCGACCACCAGGCGGTAGGACTGCCGGGGGCGGCCCGGCTGCGGGGCCCGGTTCGGCGGCAGCGGCCAGGCCAGGCCCTCCTCGGCCAGCGCGCGGAGCAGCCGCCGGGCGGTGCGCGGGGTCACCTCCAGCACCCGGCTGGCGGTCTCCGCGTCCACCGCGAGCACGCTGTCGCCCGGGGGGAGCAGCTCGGCCAGCCGGCTCAGGGTGGCCAGCGCACGCGGCGCGCCCTCGGCGTCCGCCCTGGCCGCGCTGGCCCGGATGGGAGCGCTCACATCGGCGGCCGCGCCGCGGCCGGGCGTGGTCTGCTCAGCCAGCCCGGGCTCCGCGAGAGCGGCCGCCTCGGACGCCGCCGCCGCTGGGCCCGCCGCCGGAGCAGCGGCCGGGTGGGGGCTGTTGCCGCCGGCCCGGGCGGCGGGGACCGCCGGGGCGGTGCGGGCGGGCCAGGCCTGGACCGGGCCTGAGGCCGGGGCCGGGGCCGGGCCGGCGGCCGGGCGGCGGGCGGCCCGCGGGGTGGTCAGCCGGGCGATCCTGGCCCGCGCCTGGGTCTCGGCGGCCTGCGCGGTGGCGCCGGTGCCGACCCCGACCTCGAGGCCGAGGCCCAGCTCGGCGCGGGCCCGGTCGACGAACGGCAGCCGCCGGAAGCCGTCGGTGACCGCGGACAGCGAGCCGCCGGTGGCGGTGACCAGGAAGCCGTGGTCGCCCAGCGGGGTCACGCTGGCCTGCATCCGCAGCGCCTCCTGGACCAGCAGCCGGTGCACGGCCAGCCGCAGCTCCTCGCGGGACAGCCGGCTGACGCTGCGCCGTCCCTGGCCCTCGCGCAGCCCCGGCACCTCGACCACCACCACGGTGAGCTGGGCCGCCTCCAGGCGGCGGTTGGCGCCGAGCAGCGCCGCGGTGCGCAGCGCGGACCTGATCGCCGGGCCGGTGGGCGAGACCGGGTAGACCGGGACCCGGGCCGCGGACAGCCGCGCGGCGACCGACCGCAGGCAGGTGAACGCCACCGAGGTGCGGCCGGCCCGCCACAGCCGCTCGTGGAACGCGGCCAGCGCGGCCGGCGTGCCCGGCTCGTCCTGCACGTGAACGTGGCTGGCGGGCATGCCGATCTCGGCCATCGCCTCGTCCACCGCGCTCCGGCTGAGCACGTCCACGCTGGCCCGGGTCAGGTCGTGACGGCTGGTCAGGCAGGCCCGCAGCAGCGCGGCGTACAGCGCGCTGCCGCCCAGCGAGATGTAGGTGGCCGGGCTGGACAGCACGCCCGCCTTGCGGGCGTAGCCGTAGGGGACCTTGCTGGCGAACAGGCACACGTCGATGCCCGGGCCGAGCCGGGTGACCCGGTCGGCGGCTTCCTGCTCGTCCCGGTAGGCAGCGGCGATGAGCCGCCGGGCCGGGACGGCCTGCTCGGCGGGGCCGGCCGGGCCCGCTAACGGACCGGACAGCATGATCTTCTCGACCAGGTCGTGCGTTCCGACGATGCCGATCGTCAGTTCCGCAGCCGGCTGGGACGGCGCGTTCATCGTGGGCCGGGCCCTCCGCCCCCCGGCCGGTGGCCGATGCTGCCCGCTGAGGTGACGCCTGCGGTCCTCGCCATGTCCCGTCCCATCCTTGGCAGCCGGCGCGCGGGATTTGCCCGATGCTACATTTCGTAGCTCCCACATTCCGTAGCGCGCTGCACGGAGTTGCGGAAAGGGCAAATCGTCGGCCAGGCCATTACGGTTCCGCAATCATGAGGAAAACGGTGAAAGCGGCACCAACGGCAGAATAACATCTGCCGCCCGTATCCTCAGCTGACGGTTTCCTGCGTGATGTCCGCCCCCAGCGCGGTCAGCCGGGCCGCCACCGAGGCGTGGCCGCGGTCGATCAGGTAGCCGGGCGACACCACGGTCTCGCCCTCGGCAGCCAGGCCGGCCAGCACCAGGGCAATACCGGTGCGCAGGTCATGCGCGATGACCTCGGCGCCCTTCAGCGCCGACGGGCCGTGCACCAGCACCACGTTGTTATCTACCTCGACTTTGGCGCCGAGCTTATTGAGCTCGCCGACCAGCGTGTAGCGGCCGTCGAAAATGGTTTCCCTGATGTAGCTGATGCCGTCGGCCAGGCAGCTCAGCGCCATGATGGGCGACTGCAGGTCGGTGGCGAAGCCCGGGTACGGGCTGGTGATCACGTTGATCGGCCGCAGCTGGCGGTCCCGCCGGACACCGAGGATCGCGCCGTGCGCGGCGAACTCCACGCCCATCTGCTCCAGCTTCCAGCGGACCACGCCCAGGTTCTCCAGGGACGCGCCGACCAGGCTCAGCTCCCCGCCGGTGATCGCCGCGGCCATCGCGAACACGCTGGCGTCGATCCGGTCCGGCATCACGGTGTGCTCCACCGCGGCCAGCTCGCGCACGCCGTTGACGGTGATGAAGCCGGTACCGCCGCCGGAGATGTCCGCGCCCATCTTGGTCAGGAACGCGATCACGTCCTGGACCTCGGGCTCCAGCGCGGTGTTGTCGATCACCGTGGTACCGGGCGCCAGCGACGCGGCCATGATCAGGTTCTCGGTGCCGGTGTGCGACGGGGTGTCCAGGTACAGGTGCGCGCCCTGCAGCCGGTCCGCCTTGATGCGGATCGTGGTCTCGTGCTCCTCGACGATCGCGCCGAGCCGGGCGAAGCCCCGGTAGTGGAAGTCCAGGCTGCGGCTGCCCAGGTTGCAGCCGCCGATGCCCTCGATGGTGGCCTCGCCCATCCGGTGCAGCAGGGCCGGGACGAATAGCACCGAGGCGCGGAACCGGCGGGCGATCTCGGCCGGCAGCACCGAGCTGGTCAGCTCCGACGCGTCGACCACCAGCGTCTGCTCGGCCTCGTGGAACTTGACCACCGCACCCAGCGCCTGGGCGAGCTCCACCGCCCGGCGCACGTCCTCGATCGGCGGGACGTTCCTCAGCACCGTGCGGCCCCTGGCGGCCAGCAGCGAGGCGGCGATCATCTTCAGGGCCGCGTTCTTGGCACCCTGCACGAAGACCGTGCCCTGCAGCGTGTTCCCGCCGCGTACGCGGTAACGGGTCTCAGGACCGGTGGTCATGGGATGGAAGCTCCTGTCGTTGGGGGCCCGGCGCCGCGTGGCGGCCCGGTCGGGGGCAGCCCGGCCAGTGCCTGGCCGGCGGCCCAGTGCGGTGCATTGCCCGATGCGTACCGGGTCCAGTATTCCACCGCCCCTTCCTTCCCCGGACCATTGACGCAATCAGGCCCAGGTCAGGCCGGTCAGTCGCTGGTAGGCCTCGACGTAGGTCTGCCGGGTCCGCTCGACCACCTCGGCGGGCAGCCGCGGCGGCGGGAGCGGGCCCCGCCGGTCCCAGCCCGAGGCCGGCGAGGTGAGCCAGTCGCGCACGTACTGCTTGTCGAACGACGGCTGGCGGCGGCCCGGCTGCCAGCGGTCCGCCGGCCAGAACCGGGACGAGTCCGGGGTCAGCACCTCGTCGGCCAGCAGCAGCGTGCCGTCCGCGGCCCGGCCCAGCTCGATCTTGGTGTCGGCGACGATGATCCCGCGCCCGGCAGCCAGCTCGGCGCCGCGGCGGTACACCGCCAGCGTGATCCGCTCCAGCTCAGCGGCCAGGTCCTGGCCCAGCTCCCGGGCGACCTGCGCGGTGGTGATGTTCTGGTCGTGCTCGCCGCGGGGGGCCTTGGTGGCGGGGGTGAAGATGGGCTCCGGCAGCCGGGAGCCGTCGGCCAGGCCGGGCGGCAGGCTGATCCCGCACACCTGGCCGTCCTGCTCGTACTCGGTCAGCGCGGACCCGGTCAGGTAGCCACGGGCGACGCACTCCACCGGGATCATGGCGAGCCGGCGGCAGACCATCGCCCGGCCCTCGAACCCGGCCGGCACCGGGGCGCTGGCCAGGTGGTTGGGCACGATGTCGGCCAGCTGGCCGAACCACCAGAGGGACAGCTGGGTGAGGATCTTCCCCTTGTCCGGGATCGGCGGGTCGAGCACGTGGTCGAAAGCCGAGATCCGGTCGGTGGCGACCAGCAGCAGCAGGCCGTCCGGCAGCTCGTACAGCTCGCGGACCTTGCCGGAGTACAGGTGCCTCATCCCGGGCCCGGGGCCGGGGCCGGGGCGGCGCGGAGGCTGGCCGCCAGCGCCTCGACGCGGGCGAACACGCCGCCGAGCCGCTCGGTGTAGCGGCCGGGGCGGCAGGCCTCGTCCAGCCGGGCCTCGTCCAGCGGCTGGCCCTGGCGGGCCGCGTGCGCGCGCAGCGTGTCCCGCAGCGGCGAGCCGGTGGACCAGGTCTCCATCGCCGCGGCCTGCACCAGGGCGTACCCGTCCTCCCTGGACATTCCCTCGCTCACCAGCACCAGCAGGATCGCCGAGGTGTAGATCAGGCCGCCGGTGGCGTCCAGGTTGGCCCGCATCCGGGCACCGTCCACGACCAGGCCGGTGATCAGCGCGGTGGTCTCGGCCAGCAGGTAGTCGGTCACGATGGCCACGTCCGGCAGCGCGACCCGCTCGGTCGAGGAGTGCGAGATGTCCCGCTCGTGCCACAGCGGGATGCCCTCCAGCCCCGGGACGAGCTGGGCCCGGGCGATCCTGGCCAGCCCGCAGATCCGCTCGGAGCGGACCGGGTTGCGCTTGTGCGGCATCGCCGAGGAGCCCTTCTGCCCCTTGCCGAACGCCTCGGCCAGCTCGGCGACCTCGGTCCGCTGCCCGTGCCGCACCTCGAGCGCGACCGCCTCGCAGACCGTGGCCAGGAGCGCGAGCGCGTTCACCCACTCGGCGATGCCGTCGCGCAGCACGACCTGGGTGGCCACGTCCGCGGGCCGCAGGCCAAGGTCGGCCATGACCGCCTGCTCGATGGCCGGGTCGATGTTGGAGTAGCTGCCCACCGGTCCCGACAGCTTGCCCACCGCGACCGCGTCCCGGGCCCGGGCCAGCCGCTGGGTGCCGCGGTGCAGCCCGAACGCGAAGTCCGCCACCCGGTGCCCCCACACGTCCGGCTCCGCGTGGATGCCGTGCGTGCGGCCCACCCGCAGCGTGTCCCGGTGGGCCAGGGCGTGCTCGGCCAGCGCCGCGGTCAGCGCGGTGGCCCTGGCCGTCAGCAGGTCGGTGGCCTCGGTCAGCTGCAGGGCCAGCGCGGTGTCCAGCAGGTCGGAGGAGGTCATCCCGTAGTGCACCCAGGCCGCCGCCTCGCGCGGGACCGTGTTGTCCGCCCAGGCGGACAGGAACGCGATCACGTCGTGCCCGGTGACCGCCTCCCGCTCGGCGACCGCCTGCGGGGTCGGCGGCGGCGCGGCCAGCACCGGGTCCACGCTGTCAGCGGGCACCGTGCCCGCCTTGGCCATGGCCTGCAGCACCAGCCGCTCGACCTGGCACCACAGCTCGTACTTATGGTCCTCGCTCCACACGCGGCCCATCGCGGGCAGGGTATAGCGCTCGATCACGGGTCTATCCTGCCGTAACGCCCGGCGGGGCCCGGCGGGCCCGTTGCTCAATGACCAGCATCACGGTCAGCACGACGGCCAGCAGGGCAAGCTGGACCGGGAGGCCCGCGTACAGGCCGGCCGGGATCGTGGCGAGGGCGGCGGCCGCCGCGGCGGGGCGGGTCAGGCCGTCGCCCAGGCCGAGCAGCCGCCGGAATGCGGTGTCCCCGGCCAGTACCCCGGCCGTGCCCACCGCCAGCAGAACCGCCGCCCCGGCGGGCTCGGCGGCGGGCGGGCCGGCCGCCCGGGCGATCGCCTGCTCCAGCCCGGCCGCCACCGCGACGATGCCGAGCAGCAGCGGGGTGTAGGCGTAGAAGTAGGCGTTCAGCACCACGCCGGTGCGCCGGGTGCGGTCCGCGGCGGCCAGCGCCCGCTCCGCCCGCTCGTCCTCGCCGCCGCCGAACAGCGCCCACCACAGGGCCGCGCACAGCGCCAGGCCGAGCAGGGCGACGCCGACCAGCCGGACGCTCATCCCGGCCGCGCTGGCCAGGTGGCCGGCGCCGATGCCGACCGCGGCGACCGACTCGCCGAGCGCGACGATCACCAGCGCGGTGTGCCGTTCCACGATGTGGGCGGGGTGCAGGCCGAACAGGCCCCGCGGGGTGACCACCAGCGGCGAGCCGAGCTGCACGGCCACCGCGACCACCCACAGGACGTAGACCACGGGCCGGGGGGCGCCGTGGTGCCGCGACACCAGGCCCGCCACGATGACCAGCAGCGCCGAGGCGACGCTGAACGGGGCGATCCTGATGATGTTGCGGTTGACCTGGCGGTACAGGTACGCGTGGACGAGGACCACGACGAGGTAACCGAGACCCAGCACGGCGCCGCCCGGGCCGAAGCCCTGCGGGATGGCCAGGCCAGCGATGAGCAGGCCGCCCATGCCGGCCAGCAGCGGCAGCCGCTCGGCCGCGGTGACCGGCGGGCGGGCGTTGGTCAGCCAGGCGTAGCCCGCGTACATCCACCAGATCAGCGCGAAGATCAGCAGCACCTGGACGGCCCCGGCGGGCAAGGAGCGGACGTCGAGCAGCTCGGTCAGCTGGGTCAGCGTGAACGCGAAGACCAGGTCGAAGAACAGCTCGACAGTGGTGACCCGGAGCGGGGTCCCCGGGTCGGGCTCGTGGCGGTCCGGCCGCGCCCGCCGTGGCGGGGCACCGCCGGAGGTCATGACCGGGCCGCCGCCGCGGCGGCGATGTCGTGGCGGTACCAGCCGCCGCGCATCCCGATCCTGGCCACCGCCCGGTACGCCGTGTCGCGGGCGGCGGCCAGGTCCGGGCCGGTGCCGACCACGTTGAGCACCCGGCCGCCGGCCGAGACCAGGGTGCCGCCGTCGGCCAGGGTGGTGTTCGCCTGCAGCACGTAGGCGCCGGGCTCGGCGGCCGCCGCGTCGAGGCCGGTGATCTCGTCGCCGCGGGCCGAGGTCCCCGGGTAGCCCCCGGCGGCCAGCACCACGGTGACCGCCGAGCCCGGGTGCCAGCTCAGCGGGCCGGCGCCGGCCAGGCCGCCGGGAACGGCCGCGGCGGCCAGCAGCCCGGCCAGCGGGCTGGCCAGCCGGTCCAGCACCACCTGGATCTCCGGGTCGCCGAACCGTGCGTTGAACTCGACCACCCGCGGGCCCGCCGCGGTCAGGGCCAGGCCTGCGTACAGCACCCCCTGGTACGGCGTGCCGCGGCGGCGCAGCTCGCACAGGGCAGGCTGGATCACGGTGGCCAGCACCTGGCCGGCCAGCCCGTCCGGCGCCCACGGCAGCGGGGTGTAGGCGCCCATCCCGCCGGTGTTCGGCCCGGCGTCGCCGTCGTGCGCCCGCTTGAAGTCCTGCGCGGGGAGGAGCGGGACCGCGTGCTCGCCGTCGGCCAGCGCGAACACCGACACCTCGGGACCGTCCAGGTACTCCTCGATCACCACCGGGGCAGCCGCCGCGGCGTGCGCCAGCGCGGCCGCGCGGTCCGTGGTCACCAGCACGCCCTTGCCCGCGGCCAGCCCGTCGGCCTTGACCACGTACGGCGGGCCGAACCGGTCCAGGGCGGCGGCCGCCTCGGCCGGGGTGCGGGCGGTTACCGCGGCCGCGGTCGGTATCCCGGCGGCGGCCATCACGTCCTTGGCGAAGGATTTCGAGCCCTCGATCATGGCCGCGTCCCTGACCGGGCCGAAGCAGGGGATCCCGGCGGCGGCCAGCACGTCGGCCACGCCGGCCACGAGGGGCGTTTCCGGGCCGATGACCACCAGGCCGGGCGCCAGGCGGCGGGCCAGCGCGCCGATCGCGGCGGGGTCGGCAGAGTCCACCTCGTGCCGGGCGGCGTGCGCCGCCATCCCCGGGTTCCCCGGGGCGACGTGCAGGCCGGTGACCGCCGGGTCGGCGGCCAGGGCCCGGCACAGCGCGTGCTCGCGGCCGCCCGTACCGATCACCAAGACGCGCATCGCTGAGAGCCTACCGGCGTCCAGCGCCGCGAGCAGGGCCGATACGCGGTCGGCGAACGCCGCTCAGATCAGCGGCCGGAGCTGGAGGGTCTGGTCGCGGCGCGGGCCGACGCCGACCGCCGCGACCGGGGCGCCGATCATCTCCTCGATCGCCTGCACGTAGGCCCGGGCCGCCGCGGGCAGTGCCGCGAAGCTGGTGGCCGTGGCGATGTCCTCCCACCAGCCGTCCAGGTACTCATACACCGGCCGGGCGTGGTGGAACCCGGTCTGCGTCATCGGGATGTCGTCGTGCCGGGTTCCGTCCACGTCGTAGGCCACGCAGACCGGCACCTTCTCCAGCCCGGACAGCACATCCAGCTTGGTCAGGAAGTAGTCGGTGATGCCGTTGACCCGGGTCGCGTACCGGGCGATGACCGCGTCGAACCAGCCGCACCGGCGCTCCCGGCCGGTGGTCACGCCGTACTCGCCGCCGGTTTTGCGCAGCCAGTCGCCGCGCTCGCCGGTGAGCTCGGTCGGGAACGGGCCCGAGCCGACCCGGGTGGTGTACGCCTTGACGATCCCGATCACCTTGGTGATCCGGGTCGGCCCGATGCCGGACCCGGCGCACGCGCCGCCCGCGGTCGGCGACGACGAGGTCACGAACGGGTAGGTCCCGTGATCCACGTCGAGCAGGGTCGCCTGGGCGCCCTCGAGCAGCACGACCCTGCCCTCGTCCAGCGCCTCGTTGAGGACCAGGCTGGTGTCGGCCAGGTAGGGCGCCATCCGCTCGCCGTAGGCCAGGTACTCGGCGCTGACCGTGTCCGCGTCGATGCCGCGGCGGTTGTAGACCTTGGTCAGCACCTGGTTCTTCTCCCGCAGCACCAGGTCCAGTTTCTGCCGCAGGATGCCGGGGTCGAACAGGTCCTGGGTGCGGATGCCCATCCGGGCGGCCTTGTCGCCGTAGGCCGGGCCGATGCCGCGGCCGGTGGTGCCGATCTTCGCGTTGCCGAGGAAGCGCTCGGACACCCGGTCGATGGCCCGGTGGTGCGGCATGATCAGGTGCGCGTTCGCGGAGATCAGCAGCCGGTCGCAGGACACCCCGCGGGCCTGGAGCCCGTCGATTTCCTCGATCAGCACGCCGGGGTCGATGACCACGCCGTTGCCGATGACCGGGGTCACCTCCGGGGACAGGATCCCGCTGGGCAGCAGGTGCAGCGCGTAGCTCTCGTCGCCGACGACGACGGTGTGCCCGGCGTTGTTGCCGCCCTGGTAGCGGACCACGTAGTCGACGCTGCTGCCGAGCAGGTCGGTGGCCTTGCCCTTGCCCTCGTCGCCCCACTGGGCGCCCACGATCACGATGGCTGGCATGTCAGCCAGACCCTAGCGCCTCGGCGGCCTCGGGGCTGCTGTCGCGCAGGAACTCCGCGCAGCGGGCCGCCTCGTCCTGCTCGCCGATCGCCGCGGCAGCCTGGCCGAGCAGGTACAGCGCGCGCAGGAAGCCCTGGTTGGGCTGGTGATCCCAGGGCACCGGGCCGTGCCCCTTCCAGCCGGCCCGGCGCAGCTGGTCCAGGCCACGGTGGTAGCCGGTCCGGGCGTAGGCGTAGGCGGCCACCGGCTCGCCGCGGTCCAGCGCCTGGGCGGCCAGCGCGGCCCAGGCCGCGCAGCAGGACGGAAACCGGGCGGCGACGTCGGCTGGGTCCCTGGCGTCCGCCAGGGCCGCGCTGGCCTCGGCGTCGTTCAGCAGGAACGTAGCGGGCGGCCCGCCCAGCAGGTTCTCGTAAGGCATGAGCCCATCCTGCCGCCCGGCGGGCCCGGGCCCCGACGTGGGTGGCGGTGATGGCTCCCGGAAACCCGCCGGAAGGCGAAATTGCAGGTCAGGCAGTCACAGCGAAGCGGCGGTGGGCCGTTCGGTAGATTCCAGATCATGTCAGCGACCTATCCGCCGGCGGCGTCCAGCGGCGTGTTCTCGATCGGCGGCGGGCTGCCGGTGACCCGGCTCGGCTTGGGTGCGATGCGGATCACCGGCCCCGGGGCCTGGGGCGATCCGCCGGATCGGGACGAGGCCATCGCGGTCCTGCGCCGGGCGGCCGAGCTGGGCGTGGACTTCATCGACACCGCCGATTCCTACGGGCCCGCGGTCAGCGAGGACCTGATCCGCGCGGCGCTGCATCCCTACGACGGGATCGCCGTCGCCACCAAGGGCGGGTATCTGCGCACCGGGCCGGGGAAGTGGCACACCCTCGGCAAGCCGGAGTACCTGCGGCAGTGCGTGGAGATGAGCCTGCGGCGGCTCGGCGTGGAGACGATCGACCTGTACCAGCTGCACCGGATCGACCCCGAGGTCCCGCTGGCCGATCAGGTCGGCGAGCTCGACGCGATGCGCCGCGAAGGCAAGATCCGCTACCTGGGGCTGTCCGAGGTCAGCGTGCCGCAGATCGGCGAGGCCCGGCTGACCGCACCGATCGCGTCGGTGCAGAACCTGTACAACCTGACCGCCAGGCAGTCCGAGGACGTGCTCGACTACTGCGAGCGGGAGGGGCTGGCCTTCATCCCGTGGGACCCGATCGCGTCCGGCCGCCTGGCCGAGGCGCACGGCCCGCTGGCCATGCTGGCCAAGCAGACCGGCGCGGCCCCGGTCCAGCTGGCCCTGGCCTGGCTGCTGCAGCGGTCCGGCGTGATGCTGCCGATCCCCGGCACGGGCTCGGCCGAGCACCTGGAGGAGAACGTGGGCGCCGCGCTGGTCGAGCTGACCGACGCCCAGTACGCCGAGCTGTCCGCGCTGGGCTAGGGCCTAGCGGCCGTCGCGGGGGCCGAAAGCCTCGATCGCTTCCCCGTCGCTGGCCGAGCTTGTGATGTAGTCGTCGGCCCAGGCGGCAGCGCCCGGGTAGCCGGACTCGGCGATCAGCCGGGCGCGGGCCGCGGCCGCGTCGTAGCGGGTGCGTCTCAGCTGCACGCCGGGGCCGAGCAGGGCCCAGTGCGCGCCGGCGGCGCCGTAGGGCATGCCGATGCTGCCCGGGTTGACGATCATGCGGCCGTGCGCGAGGCGGGCGAACGGCATGTGGGTGTGGCCGCAGACGATCGTGGTCACCTCGTCGCCGAGGCCGTCCATGACCTCGGTCCAGCGGTCCATCCGGGAGTCGACCAGCACCACCTCGGTGTCGTTTCGCGGGGTGGCGTGGCAGAGCATGACCTGGCCCAGGCCGGCCACCGTGACCACGGCCCGCTCGGGCAGCCCGGCCAGCAGCTTCACCTGATCGGGCCGGAGCTGGCTGGCTGCCCAGGGGGTGACCTCGTCCGGGATCTCGATGTCCAGGCCGCCGGCCAGCTCGGTCAGCTCGCGGTCGGCGTTGCCGCGGATCCAGATGGCCCGGTCACCCAGCGAGCTCAGCAGGTCCAGGGTCTCCACCGGCTGCGGGCCTGAGGCCAGGTCGCCGGTCAGCGCGATCCGGTCGGCGGCGGCTACATCCGGCTCGGCCAGCACGGCCTCCAGGGCCGGGAGCACCCCGTGGATGTCGGACAGGACCGCCAGCCGCTCGATTTCAGCCATGCGGCCAGCCTGGCACCCGGCGGCGCGGCCGGTCAGCAGGCTTCGCTGTCAGCGCAGCCCGGTTGAGTGCAGCCCGGTTCAGTGCAGGCGGGTCAGGACAGCTTCGTGCCCGCCGACAGCAGGTCCTCGCACGCCTGCACGACGCGCTTGGCCATCGACTCCTCGGCGGCCTTGCCCCAGGTGCGCGGGTCATAGGACTTCTTGGAGCCGACGTCGCCGTCGACCTTCAGCACGCCGTCGTAATGCGTGAACATGTGCGCGGCGACCGGCCGGGTGAACGCGTACTGCATGTCCGTGTCCACGTTCATCTTCACCACGCCGTACGAGATCGCCTCGTGGATGTCGCTCAGGTCCGACCCGGAGCCGCCGTGGAAGACCAGGTCGAACGGCTTCTCGCGGCCGTACTTCTGGCCCACCGCGTCCTGGATGGTCTTCAGTACCGACGGCCGCAGCTTGACGTGCCCCGGCTTGTAGACCCCGTGCACGTTGCCGAACGTGGCGGCCAGGATGTAACGGCCCTGATCGCCCAGGCCGAGCGCCTCGGCGGTGGCCAGCGCGTCCTCGGGCGTGGTGTACAGCTTCTCGTTGATCTCGCCGACGACGCCGTCCTCCTCGCCGCCGACCACGCCGATCTCCATTTCCATGATGATCCGCGCGGCCGCGCAGCCGGCCAGCAGTTCCCTGGCGATCTGGAGGTTCTCCTCCAGCGGCACCGCCGAGCCGTCCCACATGTGCGACTGGAACAGCGGCTCCTGCCCGCCCGCGACCCGCTCCCTGGAAACCTCGATCAGCGGCCGCATGTAGCCGTCGAGCTTGTCCTTGGGGCAGTGGTCGGTGTGCAGCGCCACCTGGACCGGGTAGCGGTCCGCGACCGCGTGGGCGAAGTGGGCCAGCGCGACCGCGCCGGTGACCATGTCCTTCACCGAGGCACCGGACAGGTACTCGGCGCCGCCGGTGGAGATCTGGACGATCCCGTCGCTGCCGGCCTCGGCGAACCCGCGCAGCGCGGCGTTCAGGGTCTGGCTGGAGGTCACGTTGACAGCCGGGTAAGCGAAGCCCTGCTGCTTGGCCCGGTCCAGCATCTGCGCGTAGACCTCAGGCGTGGCGATCGGCATGGTAGCTGCTCCCTGTTGTGGTGCTGGCGCCCCCAGTATCCCCGGAGCGCCGCCCGGCGGGGTTACCCGCGGGCTAACACCGGCCTGCTACCCGGGAACCGCCCCGGCTACTCCGGGGCGACGTCGGCGAGTTCGTAGGCGGCCAGGTAGGGCAGGCCGGCCCCGGTCACCGCGGCGCGGGCGCCGCGGTCCACGACCACGGCCACGCCCACCACCTCGGCGCCGGCGTCTCGCAGCACATCCACGGCGGTGAGCACCGACGACCCGGTGGTCGAGGTGTCCTCGACGGCCAGCACCCGGCGGCCCGCCACGTCCGGGCCCTCGATCCGGCGCTGCAGGCCGTGCTCCTTCCCGCTCTTGCGCACCACGAACGCGTCCAGCACCCAGCCGCGGGCCGCGGCGGCGTGCATCATCGCGGTGGCCACCGGGTCCGCGCCGAGGGTCAGCCCGCCGACCGCGTCGTAGGCCAGGCCGGCGGTGAGGTCCAGCATGACCTGCCCGGCCAGTGGCGCGGCCCGGCCGCTGAGCAGCACTTGGCGCAGGTCGATGTACCAGGTCGCGCGCTGGCCCGAGGACAGGGTGAAGTCGCCGCGCACGACCGCCTGCCGCTGGATGATGCCCAGCAGGCCGCGGTGGGCGGCGGCCCCGCGGGAACCGTGATCATCGGTCACGGCTGCTGAGCCTACCGGGCGGCGTTCCGCGACCAGGAGGTGACCGTCTCGGGACGCGGCCGGCCCGGAAAGGCCCTGATACCAGCCGATCGGGGCCGCCGATCACCGGCCGGGCGGCTGCGTCCGTTATCGGCACTTACCGGCGCGCCGGCTCCGTGCCGCTGGTAACGTCTCGGCCGGAGAGGAGGGCGGTGCTGGTGGATCGCTGCGCGCTTTTCGTAGACGCGAGCTACATGCTCGCCGACGGCGCGATGGCCGTTCACGGTACACGCCGCCGGGACTCGGTTTCCTGGGATTATGCGGGTCTGCTCAAGCTGCTGTCGGGGCTCTGCAGCGACAGCACCGGGCTCCCGCTGCTCCGCTGCTACTGGTACGAGGCGACGGTCGAGGGCCGCCGCACGTCCGAGCACGACGCGCTCGCCGACCTCGCCCACCTCAAGCTCCGGCTCGGCCGCCTGCGGCCCGGCCGCCGCGAGGGCGTGGAGAGCGAGATGCACCGCGATCTGATCGCGCTGGCGAAGAACGGCGCGATCACCGAGGCGGTCGTGGTCAGCGGCGACGAGGACCTCACCGAGGTCATCTCCGAGGTCCAGGCACTCGGCGTCCGGGTGCTGATCGGCTGCGTCACGGTGGACGGCAGCTGGACCATCTCCCGCCCGCTTCGCCAGGAATGCGACGAGGTCCTGGAGATCAGCGGCGCGCACCTGCGCCCGTTCGTGGACCTGATCCCCGGTGCCGAGCCCCGCCGCGACGACGACTACGCCCCCGGCTATCCGGGCCCGGGCCCGTCCTCGAACGGCCACGGGCCGGCTCTGGGCGCGGTCACCCGCCACGGGCTGCCCGCCGCGGCACTGCCCGCGCCACCGCTCTACAACGCCCCGGTGCTGCCCGGCTACCAGCGTCCCGGGCCGGCCGGCGACCAGTCCGGGTCCGGTGGCCACGCCGGCCAGGACAACCACGCCGGGGCCGGCCAGGGCGGCGCTGCGGCGGGCGGGGGCAGCCACGCCGTCCCGTCCGGGCTGCCCGGCCAGGCCAACGGGCTGCCGCAGCGGGCCGCCGACCGGTCAGGCCCGCAGGCGGACGGCCCGCTGGGCGGCCCGGGGCCGCTCGGCAACGCGCGGCAGCAGAACCTGTCGCAGCACGACCCGCTGTCCGGGCCGCTGCCCGGCAGCGGGGCCACGGGCGGCCAGCAAACCAGCCGGCACGGCAGTGACCAGGCGGTCCCGCTGACCGCCAGCGCCTCGTTCCCCCCGCTCGACCAGTTCCACGACCGGTTGCCCGCCGACGGCAACGGGCCCGGAACCGGCCCGCAGACCGGTCAGGCCGGCGGCGCGCGGCACGGCAGCGGCCAGGCTGGCGGCAGCAGTGCCGTGACCCAGCAGTACCAGCAGCCGGGGGCCGGCTACGGCGGCTCCGCGGACCCCCTCTCGATGACGTCGTTCGGCGGTCAGCAGAGCCCGCAGGCCCCGGGCGGCGGCCAGCAGGGCCAGGGTGCTGGCCAGACCGGGCCGCAGCCGGCCCAGCACGGCGCGGGCAGTGCAGGTGCGGCCGGCCCGCTGAGCCACTCCGGCCCGATCGGCCACCCGTCCGGCCCGGCCGGCGGCATGGGCCAATCCGGTCTGGGCCAATCCGGGCTGAGCCAGCCCGGCGGAATGGGGCAAGGCGGCCCAATCGGCCAATCCGGGCAAATGGGGCAACCAGCGTCAATGGGTCAGAGTTCCGCAATGAGCCAGGGCGGAATGCCTTCCCAGGGAATGGCGCCGCCGCCGCCAATGGGCCAGGGTCAGCCGGGGGGCCAGTCCCAGGGACAGCCCGGCGCCATGGGCGGCGGCTCAGGCCCGCCCGGCGCGGGCGGCGGCGCGGCCCAGCAGGGCGGCGGCCTGAGCCAGCCCGGCGGCTTCGGCCCGGGCCAGGCCCCCAGCAATGGCCTGAGCCAGGGCAGCGGCCTCGGGCCGTCGTTCGGCCCCGGGCCCAACCAGTTCGCGAACCCGCAGCCGGGCGGCGCCGGGCCGGTGCCGCAGCCGGTCGCGGTGTCGCTGGCCGACGCGGTCCAGGCGGCGCATGCCGAGGGTTTCGGCTTCGGCGAGGCAGTGGCCAGGGACGCCCCGGCGCTGTGGCTCGAAGCGGTGCTCGCCCGCAAGCCGCGGATGCCGTCCGACCTCGAGGCACGCTTGCTCCAGGGATCAGCTTTGCCTATTGATTCCCTGTTGCACGATGAGGTCCGGCATGCGCTGCGCCGGGGTTTCTGGGACGCGCTGGAACGGTCGCGCCGGTAACGGTGGAGACGACCGAATCCGTGCCGCCGACGGCGTGGCCGGGCGTTCAATGCCAGTCCGGGTGGGTACGTTCTGGATCGTGCCTGTGCTAAGCCGCGAGGAATTCGACGCCATTGAGTTCGGGGCCGCGTTCAGCGGCGATCACGAAGCTGCCGCTCAGCGGATGAGCCGGCTGGCCGTGACGGGCACACAGACCGAATCGATGCCCCGCGCCGAGGCGTTCCTGCGGGCCGGGGAGCAGTGGCTGCTGGCCGACGACCCGGCCGCGGCGGCGAGCGGGTTCCGGCTCGCCCTGGCCGACGGCGGCCCGGTGTTCGTCGACCCGCGGGTGCCGCTGGCCCGGGCCCTGTTCCTGCTCGGCAAGCAGTCCGAGGCCCTGGGCCTGATCAGCACGCTGAAGGCCGAGGGCCGCCGGGACCCGCGGATGTGCGACCTGGTCGCCGAACTGCTGGTGGAGCGCGGTGACCTGGCCGGGGCCCTGGACTGGGCCACCGCCGGGGTTGAGCGGTGCCTCGCCGACCGCGCTGACGCGGCCCGGCCGGGCCCGCGACTGGTGAACGCCGGCGAACGTCCCGGCCGGGCCGGCACCGCGCGGGACGGGGCCGACGAGCTGACCATGCTGCTCAGCCTGCGCTACCGGATCCGGGTCGACCTCGGGCTGCCCGAGGACGACTTCGACCGGCTGCTGGACGCCGCGCCTGCCGAAGGCGCGGCGCCCGCCGGCGAGCCCGGAAGTCAGCTCCCGGGCGACACCGGGACCGCGGGCAGCCGGGTGCTGCGCGTGGTCAGCGAATCCGACTCCTGATCCAGGTCGACGGTGACCGTGTCGCCGTCGGCGATGTCGCCGGACAGCAGTCCGCGGGCCAGCTTGTCGCCGATCGCTGACTGGAGCAGCCGGCGCAGCGGCCGGGCGCCGTAGACCGGGTCGAAGCCGGTCACCGACAGCCATTCCCTGGCCGCCGGGGTCACCGTCAGCGTGAGCCGGCGGTCGGCCAGCCGCTTGGCCATCCTGGCCACCTGCAGGTCGACGATCTCGCTCAGCTCGGCCGTGGACAGCGCCTCGAAGAGGATCACGTCGTCCAGCCGGTTGAGGAACTCCGGCTTGAACGTCTTGCGCACCACGCCCATCACCCGGTCCCGCTTGACCGCCTCGTCCAGCGCCGGGTCGGCGATGAACTGCGAGCCCAGGTTCGAGGTGAGGATCAGGATCGTGTTGCGGAAGTCCACGGTCCGGCCATGGCCGTCGGTCAGCCGGCCGTCGTCCAGGACCTGGAGCAGGATGTCGAAGACCTCCGGGTGGGCCTTCTCGACCTCGTCGAGCAGCACCACGCAGTACGGCCGGCGCCGCACCGACTCGGTGAGCTGGCCGCCCTCCTCGTAGCCGACGTAGCCGGGCGGCGCGCCCACCAGCCGGGCCACCGAGTGCCGCTCCGAGTACTCGCTCATGTCCACCCGGATGATGGCCCGCTCGTCGTCGAACAGGAACTCGGCCAGCGCCTTGGCCAGCTCGGTCTTGCCCACCCCGGTCGGGCCGAGGAACAGGAACGAGCCGGACGGGCGGTCCGGGTCGGAGATCCCGGCCCGGGACCGGCGCACCGCGTCGGACACCGCCGACACCGCCGCGGACTGGCCGACCAGCCGCTTGCCCAGCTCGGCCTCCATCCGCAGCAGCTTGCCGGTCTCGCCCTCGAGCAGCCGCCCGGCCGGGATGCCGGTCCACGCCGACACCACGTCGGCCACGTCGTCCGGGCCGACCTCCTCCTTGACCATCGGGGCGTCCGCCGCACCGCCCGGGGTGTCCGGGCCGCTCTGACCGGCGGCGCTGGCCGCCGCTTCCGTGGCCGCCGCCGCGGCGGCGATCTCCGCCTCCAGCGCCGGGATCTCCCCGTACATCAGCCGTGACGCGGCCTCGAAGTCCGCATCCCGCTGCGCCCGGTCGGCCTGGCCCTTCAGGTCATCGAGCCGCTTCTTCAGCTCGCCGACCTTGTTCAGCCCGGCCTTCTCCCGCTCCCAGCGGGCAGTCAGCGCGGTCAGCTGCTCCTGCCGGTCGGCCAGCTCGGCGCGCAGCCGCTCCAGCCGCTCCCGGCTGGCCGGGTCGTCCTCGCGCTGCAGCGCCAGCTCCTCCATGCGCATCCGGTCCACGGCGCGCTGCAGCTCGTCGATCTCCACCGGCCGCGAGTCGATCTCCATCCGCAGCCGGGACGACGCCTCGTCGATCAGGTCGATCGCCTTGTCCGGCAGGAACCGGGCGGTGATGTACCGGTCAGAGAGTGCCGCCGCAGCCACCAGGGCGCCGTCGGAGATCTGCACCTCGTGGTGCGCCTCGTACCGGCCGCGCAGACCGCGCAGGATGGCGATCGTGTCCGCCACCGACGGCTCGCCGACCAGCACCTGCTGGAACCGGCGCTCCAGGGCGGGGTCCTTCTCGATCCGCTCGCGGTACTCGTCCAGCGTGGTCGCGCCGACCATGCGCAGCTCGCCACGGGCCAGCATGGGCTTGAGCATGTTGCCCGCGTCCATCGCGCCCTCGGCCGCGCCGGCCCCGACCACGGTGTGCAGCTCGTCGACGAACGTGATGATCTCGCCCTCGCTCTGCTTGATCTCGTTCAGGACGGCCTTGAGCCGCTCCTCGAACTCGCCGCGGTACTTGGCCCCGGCCACCATGGCGCCCAGGTCCAGCGCGACGATCCGCTTGCCGCGCAGCGACTCGGGCACGTCACCGGCCACGATCCGCTGGGCCAGGCCCTCGACCACGGCGGTCTTGCCCACGCCCGGCTCGCCGATGAGCACCGGGTTGTTCTTGGTCCGGCGGGAGAGCACCTGGATCACCCGCCGGATCTCGGAGTCCCGGCCGATGACCGGGTCCAGGTCGCCTTCCCTGGCCCGCGCGGTCAGGTCGATGCCGTACTTCTCCAGCGCCTGGTAGGTGCCCTCGGGGTCCTGCGACGTCACCCGGGCGTGCCCGCGGACCTGCTGGAACACGGCCAGCAGCCGGTCCTTGGTGGCGCCCGCCTCGCGCAGGATCGTGGCCGCCTGGCCGCCGTCCGCGGCCAGCCCGACCAGCAGGTGCTCGGTGGAGACGTACTCGTCGGCCATCTCCCTGGCCTGCTTGGCCGCGGTGGCCAGCACGCTCAGCAGCTGCCGCGAGGTCTCCGGCGCGCCCACCGTCGCCCCGGCCGCGCTGGGCATCCGGGTCAGCGCCTCCTGGGTCTGCTTGAGCACTGCCGCCGGGTCCGCGCCGACCGCGCGCAGCAGTGGGTCGGCCGTGCCGCCTTGCTGGCTGACCAGCGCGGCCAGCAGGTGCAGGCCGTCGGTGTTCGGGTTGCCGGCCGCGGCGGCCCGCTGGACAGCGTCGGACAGCGCCTCCTGGCTCTTCCGCGTCAGCTTGTCATCCATCTGCTATCTCATCCTGATTCTCAGTGCTTGTATGACCCGGGCTCGTATGATCCGGCGCCGCCGTGGCCGCGATCGGGCCGCGGGCACCGCCCGGCCGGACCGGGACCAGCGTGCCGCGGCCGCTCTGGCGCAGCAGCCGGGCCAGCCGGGCGGC